>NZ_JBELMH010000071.1:0-17791 GCF_042096055.1 Citreimonas sp.
CGCGTTCCAGCACCCCGCGCGCGCGGGAAGATACGGCGGCGAGTTCGGGCGAATGATTGACCGAGATCCCGGATTCGAACATCGCGATGTAGTGGCCCGGGTGCTTGCGCGCGAAGGCAAGGTAGGCGCGCCCCGTCGCCTCGAACGCCGCCAGCGCCGAGGGCTGACCGGATTCGTAGGCGAATTCCATCACGTCCGCGAAGATCCGGTAGCCCTGCAGCGCGGCCTCGGCGATCACGTCCTCGCGCCCCGAGAAGTGGCGGTAGACCGCCGCCGGGGTAACGCCCGCGCGCTTGGCGGCCTCGGACAGGGTGAAGCCGGTCGGCCCCTTCTCCTCGATCAGCTCGAGCGCCGCGTCGACCAAAGCCTGGCGCAGGTTGCCGTGATGATAGCCGCGCTTATGCATCGAGCAGCCCGGGCCCGGCGCTGATCCGCGGATCGGGAATCCCGAGCGCGTCGTCGTCGCGGTGGTCGTAGTCGAGACCGGTCAGCACCGTCCGGATCGCTTCCAGCCGCGCGCGGCGCTTGTCATCGGCGCGGATCACCGTCCAGGGGGCGTGCGGCGTGTGGCTGCGCGACAGCGTCTCGCGGATCGCAAGCGTGTAGGCGTCCCACAGCGCCAGGCCGTCCACGTCGATGCGGCTCAGCTTCCAGTGCTTGAGCGGATCGCGCTCGCGTTTCAGGAACCGACGCAACTGCTCGGCGCGGCTGACGGTCAGCCAGATCTTGAACAGGTGGATGCCCTCGTCGGTCAGCAGGCGTTCGAAGTCGCCCACCTGGCCGAAGAAGTGCTGCCGCTGGGCGTTCGTCGCGAAGTTGAAGACGGCCTCGACCACGCCGCGGTTGTACCACGAACGGTCGTAGAACACGATCTCGCCCTCGGTGGGCAGGTGCTGCACGTAGCGCTGGAAATACCATTGGCCGGCCTCGGTCTCGGTCGGCTTGCCCAGCGCCACGACGCGCGCGCCGCGCGGGTTGAGGTTCTCGCGGAAGCGCTTGATCGTGCCGCCTTTTCCCGCGGCGTCGCGCCCCTCGAAGACGACGGCGACGCGGGCGCCGCTGGCCTTGGCCCAGGCCTGCATCTTGACCAGTTCGATCTGCAGCGCGTCCATCTGCGCACGGTAGTCGTCGGATCCCAGCGGATCGGCATAGGGATAGTCGGGGTCGAGGATGGCGCGATCCTCGGCCAGCGCGGTGCGCACCGCGTCGGGCGCATCGCGTTCGGCGTAGCGCGAGATCGCGCCGTCGAAGGGCAGGCTGTCGAAGGGCTGCGTCATGGGCCGTCCTCTCAGGCTGCGGGGCGCGCAGTATGCGGTGCGCGTGGGCTCAACGCAAACCGGCGCGTTCGGCTGCACGCAGGATCGCCTCGACCACCGCGCCTTCGCGGGCGTGGTGCGGCATGTGGCCGACGCCCTCGAGCACGGTGAGGTTCGCGTTCGGCAGGATGTCTGCCGCCGCGACCGAGTGGATCTCGAGCCCCACGGTGTCGTCTGCGGTGCCGTGCACCAGCTCGACCGGGATCGACAGCGTGTCGTAGCGCGGGACCATCGTGCGCAGGTGGCCCTTCAGCGCCTGCACCTGCCGCGCGTTGGCGCGCAGCTGGCCGGGCCGCAGCGACAGGCCGGGGCCAATATGGGCGAGATAGCCGTCGGGCATCGGGTTCGGGGCGAAGATCGGCTCGACCCGGCCGGCGGTCTCCATCGGGTCGATCAGCGCCGCCGCCAAGGGCGCCAGCGTCGCGCCGCCAAGGCGCGAGCCCAGCAGCTTGTACGACGTGGCGACGTCGCCCGGCCAGGGCATGATCGCGCCCGCAAGGCTGACCAGCGCCGCGGCGTCGTGGTCCAGCGCCCAGGCCATCGCGACCGAACCGCCGAAGCTGTGGCCGACGACGACCGGGTTCTCGACCCCGATCTGCTGCGCGGCCCGCGCCAGCAGGGCGGCCTGCTGCTGCGGGCTTTCGGCGCGGGTGTTGAAGGCCCCGGCATAGCTTTCGTCGATCCGGTCGGTATAACCCAGCCCGGGGCGGTCGAAGGCCGTCACGCGAAAGCCGCGCTCGACCAGACGTGGCAGCAGCGAGAACGTCATGTCGCGCAGGTTGCCGCCGGCGCCGTGGATCAACACCACGTCCGGCCCTTGGCCCTGCTGGACGTAATGCACGCGCGCGCCGTCCACTTCGGTGAACTGCCCCACGGGCGGCCAGCGGTCCTCGGCCCGGGCGACGGCCCGGTCGGCGCTGCGTTCGACGATCGCGCCGCAGCCGGCCAGCGCCAGCAGCAGCGCGGCGGCGATGACGGTCCAGACGCTCATGCCTCGGCCCGCAGGTCGGCGGGATCGACGCGGCCGATGTCGCGAAGGTCGAAGGGCGTGGTCTGGTAAATCTCGTTGATCCAGTTGCCGTAGAGCAGGTGCGCATGGCTGCGCCAGCGGTTCTGCGGCCGCTTCGCGGGATCGTCGCCGGGATAGTAGTTCGCCGGCACGTTGATCGCCCGGCCCTCGGCCACGTCGCGATCGTATTCCTGCTTCAGCGTGTCGCTGTCGTATTCCAGGTGATTGAAGATGTAGAGCGCGCGGTGCGCCGGGTCCTCGACGAGGCAGGGGCCGGTCTCGGCGCTGTCGATGAGGATCGGCAGGCCGGCGGCCTCGATCTCCTCCCGCTTCAGTTCGGTCCAGCGCGACACGGGGATGACCATATCGTCGGAGAACCCGCGCAGGTAGGGCGAGGCGGGCGCGCAGTTGTCGTGCCGCACGCAGCCGAAGGCCTTGGCGTCGAGCATGTGCTTGGCCACCCCGTGGAAGTGGTGGATCATCGCCATGCCGCCCCAGCATACGCCGAAGGTCGAATGCACGTGGTCCTGCGTCCAGTCAAAGACCTGGGTCAGCTCGTCCCAGTAGGTCACCTCCTCGAAAGGCAGATGCTCGATCGGGGCGCCGGTGATGATCAGCCCGTCGAAGCGGTCGCCGCTGTCGGCCACGTCGGCGAAAGGACGGTAGAACGTCTCCATGTGCTCGGCGGCGGTGTTGCGGGTCTGGTGCTCGGACATGCGGATCAGGCTGAACTCGATCTGCAGCGGCGTGGCCCCGATCAGCCGGGCGAACTGGTTTTCGGTCTGGATCTTCTTCGGCATCAGGTTCAGCAGGCCGATGCGCAGCGGCCGGATGTCCTGCCGTTCTGCCAGCGCGTCGGCCATGACGGACACGCCCTCGCGGGTGAGAACGTCGAAGGCGGGCAGGTCGGCGGGCAGCTTGATCGGCATCGGGCATCCTTTCGCGAAGGGCAGAGATAGGCCAAGCGGCCGCGACGGACAAGGAGGGCGCGCCGGCCGCGGCGTGTGGCCCGTCGCCCGTATGACAGCGCTGGCAAAGTTCGTGACAGCGCTGTCAAAGCGCCAGGGGCGGCGTGAGACCGGTCTTCTCGAGCAGCCAGCGCGCCTGAAGGGCGCCCCCATCGTGTTCGAGGATCAGCGCGTTGCGCTCTGCGGTGTAGCGGTCGGACCGGCCGGGCAGGGGCCGGATGCGGATCGGCTGACCCGGAAGCGGGGATTCGCCCAGCGTCGCCAGCGCGCCCAGCGTCCGCGCCCAGCCCTTGGGCGGAGCGCGGTGCGTGACGCCCGAGGCGACCAGCTGATGCAGGACCTTGCCCGGCGCCAGATCCATCGTCGCCCGCGTCGCCAGGTGGATCTCGCCCGAGACCACCGTGACCTGCGCGCCGGCGGGCGCCGCCATGCGCCTGCACAGGCGCAGCATGTGCCGCCAGGACGACCGGTGCGCGCGGCTTTGCCACTGGTCGCGCAGGTCGTCCTCGTATTTCTGCATGCGCGGCACGAGGATCATCGCCAGTTCCAGCAGCGACAGGCGCGGCCCCAGCAGTGGCACCGACGTGATCAGCAGCGTGCGCCCATCGAAGCCGTCGCGCGCGGCGTCCTCGACCATGTCCCAGCCTTCGCGGCCCATGACCTCGCGCCGGGTGCGCTGGCTGCGCAGGTCCGGGGCGAGCAGGCGCAGCCCGGGCAGGTCGACCCTCCAGCCGAGATGCGTACCGGCAGGATCGGCGAAACGCGCGGGCAGGTCGCCGTCGCGCGTGCCGTGCTGGAAGGCCAGCGCCATCTCGCGCGCCACGTCGAACAGCAGCCGGCCGACGGACGAGCGTGCCGCGCTGCGCGGCAACGACCCCCAGCCGTCGCAGATGTCGTGGTCGTCCCACTGCATGACCGACGGCACGCGTGCGGCGAGCCAGGAGAACGCCTCGGCGGTGTAGAGCGCGCTGTAGCGGTCGAAGAAGCGCTGCCGCAGGTGCGCGCGCAGGTCGGTCAGCGTATCGTCCTCGGGATCGTCGGGCCAGGCGTCGGGCCAGCCGGCCGAGGCGGAATGCCCTTGCGTGGCCTCGTCGGCATAGATCTGGTCGCCGCCGTGGATCAGCAGCGAGAACGGCGCCTCGCGGTGACCTTCGGCGAGGCGCGTCCAGATGACGTTGCGCTCGGCCGGGTCGCGGTCGAGGTCGCCATGCTCTTCGCCGTTGCAGGACACGTAGGCGAAGCGCGGCTCGGGCGCGGACGCGCCCGCCAGGTCGTAACGCGTGCCGTTCCAGTCGTAGGACGACGGTTCGGCGGCCGGCCGATCGAACCGCGCGCGCCAGACGGCGCGTTCGCCGCAACGCAGGATCATCTCGGGGTGGTGAACGCCGGCCTCGGTCCCGACCGGTGCGGGCGCCGCGTCGGCGGGGCCCACGAACAGCGCGGCCAGCCGCATGGTGCCGTCGCGGACGCTGTCGAGGATCAGGATGGGGCCGGCGAACGCGTGGGTCATCAGTGGCAACCGACTTGCCCCGCGCCGGTTGCATGGCGCCGGGCGGTCACGACGGCAGCGCGCCGGCGATCAGGTCCTGGAACCCGGCTTCGGTCTGCACGCCAGCCAGATCGGCGGCCTCGACCGTAACGCCCCAGTTGCGCGCGATCGCTTCGTAAAGCGGCTGGCGGTGGGCCAGCGCGCGCGCATAGGTCCAGCGGATGAACGCGTCCGGGTCGACGGCATCCTCGGCCAGCCCGGTCTCGTCGAGATAGGCGCGCCACGCTCGGTCGAGGAATTGCGGCTGGTAGGCCATCGGCTTCGGCGCCCGGTCGAACCGGCGGATCAACTCGGCGGTGTGTTCGTCGCTGCCGCGGATCCAGACCATCAGCGCGACCTCTGACAGCGCTGTCAGGATCTCGTCGCGCGGGTCCTCGGGGTCCACCCATTCGCAGATCGACCCGCCCGTGTCGCAGACGAAATGCGGGTAGCCGTACAGGTCCTGCGCGCGGTCGATGAAGTAGCCGGTGTCCAGCAGCGCCTGCATTTCGGCGCGGCGGAACTGCTCCTGCCGGCGGCGGTACTCGGCGATCGGCATGCCGCCCTTGGCGGAGTCCCCCGGCTTGCCAAGGTAGGCCGACACCGGCTTGAGGTTCTCGAAGCTGAGGTTCGAGCCGATGTAGATCGAATCCGTCATCAGCAGGTCGCGCAGGAACGGCACCTTCATCGCCTCGCGCTTGGCGTTGTCGACGATGTATTCGCCCATGTACCGCGTGCCGATGCGGTAATCGATCGAGTAGTGGAACCAGTCGCCCGAGCCGCGCAGCATGGACGACACATGCGTCTTGCCCAAGCCCGACATGGCGAACAGGACGACGCGCTTGGATGGCGCGTCGCGCCAGGCCTGGGCTGTGGGGTAGAGCATGGGCGGCGTCCGTCTGCGGTGTTGCGCATCCTGCGTAAGCGGGCGCGGAGGCGGCGTCAAATGCGCGAACGGCCGGCGCAGGGGCCGGCCGTTCCGATGCGTCAGCCCTTGGGGCCGATCATGTCTTCGGGCCGCACCACCCGGTCGAAGGTCGCCTCGTCGACGAAGCCCAGCTTCACGGCCTCTTCCTTCAACGTCGTGCCGTTCTTGTGCGCGGTCTTGGCGACCTTGGTCGCGTTGTCATAGCCGATCTCGGGTGCGAGCGCGGTGACCAGCATCAGCGATTCGCGCATCAGCTTGCCGATGCGGTCCTCGTCTGCCTTGAGACCCGCCACGAGGTTATCGGTGAAGGCGCTCGCCGCGTCGCCAAGAAGCTGCATCGACTGCAGCACGTTGTAGGCCATCATAGGCTTGTAGACGTTGAGTTCGAAATGCCCCTGGCTGCCGGCGAAACCGACGGCCGCATCGTTGCCCATCACGTGCGCGCAGACCTGCGTCAGCGCCTCGCACTGGGTCGGGTTCACCTTGCCGGGCATGATCGAGCTGCCGGGCTCGTTCTCGGGCAGGGCCAGCTCGCCCAGGCCGCAGCGGGGGCCGGACCCAAGCAGACGGATGTCGTTGGCGATCTTGAACAGCGAGGCCGCGACCGTGCGCAGCGCGCCCGACATCTCGACCATCGCGTCGTGCGCGGCCAGCGCCTCGAACTTGTTCGGCGCGGTGACGAAGGGGATGCCGGTGATCTCGGCCATGTTGGCGGCGACGGTCTCGGCCCAGCCCTTGCGGGTGTTCAGCCCCGTGCCGACGGCGGTGCCACCCTGGGCCAGCTCGTGGATGCGGGGCAGGGCGCCCTCGATCCGGGCGATGCTCATCCGGATCTGGTGCACGTAGCCGGAGAATTCCTGCCCCAGCGTCAGCGGCGTCGCATCCTGCGTGTGGGTGCGCCCGATCTTGATGATGTGCTCGAACTCGGCCTGCTTGGCCTCCATCGCGGCCAGCAGCTTGCGCAGGCCGGGCAGCGTCACGTCGCGCGCGGTTGTCGCGGTGGCGATGTGCATCGCCGTCGGGAAGGTGTCGTTCGACGACTGGCCCATGTTGCAGTGGTCGTTCGGGTGCACCGGGTCTTTGCTGCCCATCGTGCCGCCGAGCATCTCGATCGCGCGGTTTCCGATCACCTCGTTGGCGTTCATGTTCGACTGCGTGCCGGACCCGGTCTGCCACACGACCAGCGGGAAGTGGTCGTCGAGCTTGCCCTCGACCACCTCGCCCGCGGCCGCGATGATCGCGTCGGCGATCTTGCCGTCGAGCGTGCCCTGCGCCTTGTTGGCCTGCGCGCAGGCCTTCTTGATGACGCCCAGCGCGCGCACGATGGCGACCGGCTGACGCTCCCACCCGATCGGGAAGTTCTGGATCGAGCGCTGGGTCTGCGCGCCCCAGTACTTGTCTGCGGGAACCTCGAGCGGGCCGAAGCTGTCGGTTTCGGTGCGGGTGGCGGACATGGCCTTCTCCTCGGTATGCGGTCGCATGCGCATTAGCCGCTGACGCACGCCGGGGCAATCGGCCAGATGGCCGTTTGCGTTAACGAACGTCGGGCCTGTGGCCTACTTGCGGAACTTGTCGAGGCTGACGATCTCGGCGTCGCGGTGCGTGCCTTCGGGCTCGGCCTCGTCGTCCGGCGCGGCGTCGTCCAGCGGATCGTCCTCGTCCTCGTCGTCCTCCTGCGTCTCGAAGCGCAGGCCGAACTCGACCGAGGGGTCGACGAAGGTGCGGATCGCGTCGTAGGGGATGTACAGCCGCTCGGGCGCGTCGCCGAAGTTGAGCGTGATGGCAAAGCCCTCGTCCGTGACGTCGAGCGCGTCGAACCAGTGCTGCATCACCACGGTCATCTCTTCGGGGTAGCGGTCCGACAGCCAGTCCGCGATCTCGACGTCCGGGTGGCCGGTGTCGAATGTGATGAAGAAGTGATGCTCGCCCGGAAGCCCGCGTTCGGCCACGTCGAACAGGACCTCCTGGATGAGGCCGCGCATCGCGCGATGCATCAATCTGCCGTAATCGATCCGTCTGGACATGGGTCCGCCTTCAGGTTTCGCGCCCAGCATATGGCATCTGTCGCCGAGTAAAAGGGGGGAATCGGTCGAGATCGATCTGTGCGCGGACGCGCGGCCGGCCTAGCCCACGACGCGGGAAATCTCGCGCAGGATCTTCAGCCGGATGGCGCGGGCATAGTCGCGGTGTCCCCGCGCGGTGACCACGAAGCCGTCGCGGGTGATCACGTTGCGCTGGTAGAAGTTGGTGATCGCGACGCCGATTCCCTCGATCGCCAGACCGTTGACGGTGACGCCCGCGCGCTCGGCCCGGTTGCGCGCGCGGCCGATCTCGCCACCCGCGTTCGGGGTGCCGTCGCCCGACACGTCGATGATGCGGCGCGCGCAATCCGGCGCGTCGCGGAACTGCGCGACGGCGAAATCCACCGCGTCGGCTGGCGCGGTGTCGGAGAGTACGAAGGCGCGCGGCATCGACTGGGCCGCGGCGGCGAAGGCCTCGACCTGTGCGGAGCCGAACATCTGCGTCCACGGCAGCGTGACCGCCTGCATGTCCTGCCCGGACCATTGCACCACCGCGAGCGCGACCCGGTCGCGCACGAGGATCTCGACGATCGCGGGATCGCGCAGCGCGGCGGCGAGACCCTCGGTCTGCAGGCGGTATTCGCCCGCGTCGACCGAGTTCGACACGTCCATCGACAGGATCAGCGCCGTCTGGCAGGCCAGCGCCTGCCCGGCCGAGAACAGCCAGCAAAGACCGATCGTGCGCAACATGGGGCAAGGGTTACGGCCACCGTGGCGCAGGTCAAGCGGCACCGCCCGGAAAGCCCCCGCACGGGCGAGCGGCTTGCCGCCGGTGCGCGGTCAATCGGCGTCCTCAGCCCGGCCCGACCCGCCAGAGCAGCCAGTCGGGCCGCGCCTGCGCGCGATCGCCCAGAACGCGCACGGCAAGGCCGGGATCGACCCGGTCGATCAGACGCGCGGGCAGCGGCTGCGGCCGGCCCTCGTAGCGGGCGAGGATCTGCCAGCCCGGTCCGGGCGAAAGCGCGCCCTCGGCCGCGAAGACCAGGTCGCCGGCCATGATGGGATCGCCTTCCCGAAGGCGGGTCAAAAGCGTGGGCGACAGCCCCTGCATGCGCAGGAGCAACCGGCTTCGCTTGATCTTGGTGTCGGCCTTGATCGGGCTGCCGTGCTCTTCGGCGGCGGCGGCCAGGCGCTCTGCGGTGCCCGCGTCCGGCGGGCGCGTGACCAGCGACAGCGCGACGCTCGCGGTGCAGACCGACACCAGCAGGGCGGCGCCGGCACGCGGCCTGCGCGCGGCCAATGCGGCGATGGCGCGGGCGGCCAGGAAGACCGCGGCCACCGCCACCACGGGATAGTAGTAATACCGCTCGAGGTTGAGCACGCCGACCGCCAGCAGATACGCGGCAACCGAGCCCGCGACCAGGTGCAGCGCCGCGCGGCGGCCTTCCGTGTTGCCAGGCGCCATGCCGTGCCGCGCGATGCCGATCACCAGCAGCGCGAGGCCCGGCAGCGCCACGAGCCAGATCGGTGTCAAAAGCGAGGCGGCGATCGTCTCGAGGATCGGCGCGGCCCAAGTTTCGGCCCGCCCCGGCGCGGTGTCGAGGATGCGCGTCCCCGGCGCGTCCTGCCCGTGCGCGAGGTCGGCGCGCATGCGGAACAGCCACGCGCCGTAGACCGCGCGGTAGAACGCCAGTTCGGCCAGCAGCGCGGTCGCGAAGGCGGCGAGGATCGCGGCCGCCGCGACGCCCCGGCGCACCATCGCGGGTTTGGCCGCGACCAGCGTGACGAGGGCGAGCGTGACCGGCAGGTAGGCGGACGTCTCGCGGCAGGCCCAGGCCGCCCAGGCCAGCACGCCCGCCAGAACGAAGTCGCGCGCCCGTTCGGCCCGTGCGGCGAGCGCGATGGCGGCCAGCGTGAACAGCGTCTCGGGCACCGCCACGATGATACCCATCGAGGCGAACACCGGCGAGGTCGCGAACAGCGCTCCGGCGGCACGGCCGGTCGCGGCGTTCGACCAGCGACAGCCGCAAAGCCAGGCCAGCCAGACCAGCACGCTCGACACCAGCAGAAGCGGCAGGGACAGGGTCAGCTCGGACGGTCCCAGAAGACCCGCGCCAAGCGTCAGCGGCAGCGTCAGCGGCCAGCGCAGTCCCCAGTGGTCGCGCGGCAAGGTGCCGTCCAGAAGGTCCATCGCGGCGCGGGAATATTCGAGAGAATCCATCCAGCCCAGACCCGGCCAGAGCAGCGCCGCCACCGCCCAGTGCAGCGCGATCAGCGCGAGCGGCACCAGCCGCGAATCCCGCGCCGACGCCCACGGCGGGGCGGGCCGCGATCCGGCGCGCGCGCGAAGGCCGGCCTCGGGGTCGGATGCATCGTTCAAGGCGGTCTCTTCGCGGTCGCTTTCGGATCTGGCGGGCCACGCGACGCGGTGGCCGGCCCTGCCGCCCGACCGTTAGGCGGTCAGCCGGCGCGGCGCAACTCGTCGCGGGGGCGCATGAACTCCTCGTGGTACGATCGTTCGACGTTCACGTCCCAGACGTCGTGTTCGGCGCCGAAGATGTTCTCGGCGGCCTTCATCGCCGTCAGCATCGAATGGTCCTGGTTGTTGTAGCGGTGCAGGCCGTTGCGGCCCACGGTGTGGAAGTTTTCCAGTCCGCGGATCCAGTCGGCGATGGTATCCACCGCGTCCTGGTAATGCTCGTCGTAGACCGGGTAGGCCTTGGGCTGGCGGATCACGTAGGACCCGGTCACCGTTTCGGCCGCCGCAAGGCCCAGCTGCTCGAGCTCGTCTGTGGCGAGCGCGCGCAAGTCCTCGTCGGACATGGTCCACAGCGCGTCGCCCTCGGCGCAGAAATACTCCATCCCGATCGACGCGGTGTCGTCGTCGGGCAGCATCTCGGGCGACCAGGCGCGGAAGTTCTGGATTCGCCCCACCTTCACCTCGGGGGCGTGGACGTAGATCCAGTTGTCGGGGAACGGGTCCTCGTGGTCCAGCACCAGCGTCACGATCAGGAAGTCGCGGTAGCGCAACTTCCCGGCGGCCTTCAGCACGTGCGGCGGCGGCGGCGGGTCGAAAGCCGCCACGAGATCGTCGAGCGCGAGCGACGAGACCACGTGGTCGGCCGCGTGCGTCTTTACGCCGTCGTCGGAGGCGACCTCGACCGCGGTCACGCGGTTGCCGTCGCGCAGGATGCGCCGCGCGTAATGGCGCAGATGCACGGCACCGCCCTCGGCCTCGATCGCCTCGGCGGTCTTTTCCCACATCATGCCAGGGCCCAGGCGGGGATACTCGAACTCCTCGATTAGGCTGGCGGTGTCGTTGCGGCCCGACACGGCGTTCCACACCGCCTTGGACAGCGACAGGTTCTTGATGCGCTGCGCGGCCCAGTCGGCGCGGATCTCCTTGGGTGGGAGCGACCGCCCGTCGGCTTGGCGCCGGTGACCGGAAGGGCCTTTCGACGCGCGCTCACCGGGATCGTCGGCGACGAGGCGCCCGCGGTCGTGCATGCCCATCACCCGCACGAGGTGGGGCGTGCCGCCCTGCACGCCGCGCGCGCCCGTGGCGTGCCCTTCGTCTATGAGCTGCGCTGCTTCAACGGCGATTACGACCTCGATTCACCGCGCCTGTCCAAGCGCTTGCGCGGGCGCCGCGTGAACGCGCTGGAACTCGACGTGGCGCGACGCGCCGACGCCGTGGTGACGATCTCGGACGGCCTCGCCGACCGGCTGCGGGCGGGGGGCGTCGCGGCCGACCGCATCCACATCGTGCGCAACGCGGTCGACACCGACCGCTTCGCCACGGCCCCGGCACGGACCGATGGCGCCGGGGACTTGCACGTCGGCTACGCCACGACCTTCGAGGCGATGGAGAATCTCGACGGGCTGGTCGAGGCCGTCGCGCTGCTGCGCAAACGCCGCCCCGGGCTGCGCCTGCGCGCGACGCTGATGGGCACCGGGCGCGACTTCGACCGGATCGAAGGGCTGGTGGCGCGCGCGGGGCTGAACGACGTGATCGACCTGCCGGGCTTCGTGCCCTATTCGCAGATGCCCGATCGGCTGGGCGCGCTCGATCTCTTCGTCGTGCCGCGGCGGGCCGCCGCCGTGTCGTCCGGGACCACGCCGCTGAAGCCGCTCGAGGCGCTTTCAGTGGGCCTGCCGGTGCTGTCCTCGGACCTGCCCGCACTGCGCGAGCTGATGGGCCACAGTCCGGCGGCGCGGTTCGTGCCGCCCACGCCCGAGGGCCTGGCCCAGGGGATCGAACGCTTCGCGGACGCGCCCTGGCCGCGATCGGAAGGCATCGAGGCGCGCAGCTGGCGGCGCGAGGTTCACCGCTACGCCGACGTCTACGCGGCGGCCGGGGCGCGGCCATGAACGCACGGGTCTTTCCCGGCCATCCGGTGCCGCCCGCGTCCTTCACCGACTGCTTCGTCCTGCCGGAGGGCGTTGACGAGGGGCGCAACGCCGGTGCACGCGCGCTCTGGGTCGCGGCGCCCGAGCGTCCGTTCACGGACGGCGGCGGGAAATCCCTGCGCTGGATCGCGCCCGCGACGCAAGGCGACGCCCTGCCGGATGCCTGGTCCCTCGACGACGATGCGGCGGTGCCGGCCGACCACCGGCCGCTATTGGTGGCCGGCCGCCTGACCCCGCTGCGCATCGCGTCCCTGCTGAAGGCGCGCCCCGGCCCGGTCGTGCTGCGCCACCTGGGCGCCGGGGCGGGCGACGCCGCCGCGCTGGTCGCGGTGCTGCAGCTGGCGGCGTCGGACCCGCGCCTGTGGCTCGAGACCTCGGGCGCGGTGATCGGCGCCTTCGTGACCGAGGCGGCGGCGCGGCTTCCCGACCGGGTGATCTTCGCCTCGGGGGCGCCGGTCTTCGAGGCGCACGCGCAGGCCGCACATGTCGCCGCCGCCCTGTCGCCGGACGCGGCGCGCGGCGTCTTCGTAGACAACGCCGCCCGGCTGATGCCATGACCGACGCCGCGCGCAGCCCCGTGCCCGAGCCGCCCGCCGGGCTGACCGACATCCACGTGCATCTCGGCCCGTCTGACACCGGGGAACTCTACTACCCGCACCTGACGCCGGACGAATGGCTGGAGATGGCCGAGGCTTCGGACATCGCGCGCGCGGTGGCCTTCGCGCCCACAAACCACGCCGGTTACGCGCAGGCGAACGCCGAGCTTGCGCGGGTCGCCGCCGGCAGCGGCGGCCGCATCCGCGCCTTCGCGCGCCTCAGCGGACCCGAGATGCCGCTCGACGAGGCGCCGGGCTGGCTTTGGCGCCGCGCGGTCAAGCGCCGGCTGCGGCCGCCCGATCCCGGCCTCGCCCCCGAGGCGCTGGAGACCTTCGCCGGCGTCAAGCTGCTGCCGCAGCTCGACGGCGTGCCCGGCAAGCGGCACTTCGAGGCGATCGCCGACCTGCGCCTGCCGGTGCTGTGCCATTCGGGGCGGATGGTGCCGCCGCGCTGGATCGCCCGACGCATCCTGCCGCGCACCACCGGCCCGGTGATCGTCGCGCATCTGGGCCAGTTTCCCGACGCCATCGACCTCGCGGCCGAGGCCTACGCGCTGGCGCGCTCGGACCCGCGTGTCTGGCTGGACACATCCGGGATCTGGCGACGCGACCAGTTGCGCCACCCCGACATGCCGTGGGACAGGCTGGTCTTCGGATCGGATTGTCCGCTGACCCATCCCCGCGTCGCTTGGGACCAGGTCGCGCGCGCGCTGCCCGATCCGGGGCTGGCCGCCCGCATCGGCCGCGACGCCGCCGAGGAGATCCTGTCATGAGCCTGCACGCCGTGCTGCCCGCCCGCCTGTCCGAGGAGATCGCCCGCCGCAAGCTGTGGCCGGTCCTGCCGCGGCGGCGGATCGCGCCGCCCGCCGGGCCGCCGGTGCTGGCGCTGTCCTTCGACCTCGACTACCAGGCCGACACCGACGCGCTGCCCGCGCTGACCGACCTGGTGGACGCGGCCGGCGCGAAGATGACGCTGTTCGCAATCGGCAAGCTGGCGCAGGCCGATCCGGCCGCCTACGCCGACGCGCATGCCCGCGGCCACGAGATCGCCAACCACACCTGGTCGCATCCCGACAACCCGGTGCTGAACCCGGACCGCGAGTTCTGGCACCTGTCCGAGGACGAGATGGCCGACGAGATCGCGCGCGGGCAGGACGCGCTGGCGGCGATCACCGGCACGCGGCCGGTCGGCTTCCGCACGCCGCATTTCAAGGACGCGGCCCCGCTGCGCGCCGCGCTGCGCCGGTTTCCGGAGATCCGCTACGCCTCGTCCTCGCTGGCGTCGCGCTGCCCCGCGCCGGTGCCCTTCGTGCCCGAGGCGGCGCCGCGCCACGGCGACCAGAGCCTGAACTTCCCTTCCGCGTCTCCGGCTCCGAATGACCTGCTGATGATCCCGCTGACGCCGTGCCCCGGCGTGCGGTGGTCGCCGTTCTCGTCCTACCTGTCGATCCGCCGGCCGGCGAACCCCGCCAAGGGTGCCGGGCTGCACGACCTGGACAAGTTCGAGACGCTGTGGCGCCGGATGCTGGACGAGGAACGTCCGCGCGGCTTCGCCTCGGTCTATTTCGATCCGCTGGACGTGATGCGCGACGCCGATACGGTGGCCGTCTTCCGACGTATGCTGGACCACGCGCGCGACGCCGGCTGGCACCTCACGACCCTGGCCGAGGTCGAGCGGCTGTGGCGCCCGGTCGCCGCGCCATGAGCCCGCCGCGCGTCCTGCACGTGTTCGAGACCTGGCCGCCGATTGCCACCGGCTATGCCAGCCGCTCCGCGCTGATCGTGCGGCACCAGGCCGAGCAGGGCATCGCCGAGCCGCGCGTTCTGGTGTCGTCGCGCCAGCACGACTTCGCCGGGCAGGCGGACGCGCCGGCACGCATGCTCGCGCCGTCCCCGCGCGAACGGCTGACGCGGCGGCTGCGGCCCTACGACCTAGACGTGGCGCACCTTGCCCGCGCCGTGGCGCACGAGGCGCGCGACGTCGACATCGTTCACGGGCATTTCTCGTCCGGGATCGGGCGCGCCGTCGCGCGCGGCGCGCGCGAGGCCGGCCGCCCCTTCGTGGCCGAGGTGCGCTTCGACCTCGCCGGTGCCGCGGGGGCGCAGTCGGGGCGCCTGATGACGATGCTGGAACCGGTGCTGCGCCGGCGGTTCGAAGAACACCTGCGCCACGCCGATGCGGTTGTCGCGGCCAGCCATGCGCTGGGGCGGTTCCTTGTGGCGCGCGGCCTCGCCCCGGCGGACCGGCTGCACGTGATCGCCAACGGGGCCGAGCCGGTGCGGGCCGATCCCGCCGAGACCGCCGCCCTGCGGACGCGCCTGGGCCTCGACGCGGATGCTGCGCAAGCCGGCCCGGTGATCGGCACGACCAGCGCGATGCTGGCCTACGAGGGGCTCGACCGTCTGGTCGAGGCCGCCGCGCGGGTGCCGGGTGCCACGCTCCTGATGGTGGGTGACGGCCCCGAACGGTCCCGGCTCGAGGCGCATGCGAAGGCCGCGGGCGTGCGCGCGATCTTCACCGGCGCGGTGCCGCGCGCGGCGGTGCCGGCCCACCTGGCGCTGATTGACGTCTTCGGCGTGCCGCGCCGATCGCTGTCGGTCACGCGCTACGCGAGCCCTCTGAAGGTGGCCGAGGCGATGGCCGCCGGGCGTGCCATCGTCGCCGCCGACGTGGGCGACATCGCCGACATGCTGGCGGACGGCCGCGGCGTGGTGGTGCCGCCCGACGCGCCTGACGCCTTCGCCGCCGCCGTGGCGGAACTCGGGGCCGATCCTGGCGCCCGCGAGCGGCTGGGCCGCGCCGCCCGCGCGCATGCCGAGAGCGACATGACCTGGGCCGCGCGCATCGCCGGATACCGCGCGGTCTATGCCGGCCTCGCATGAGCGGCGATTTCGCAGAAGGGGCCGGCACCGGGGCCTCGGCGCCGCCCGACATCTCGGTCGTCGTGCCCGCCTACGGCCGGCCCGAGGCGCTGAGGCGCCTGTTGACGGCGCTGGCGGCCCAGCGGGACGTCGCGGTCGAAGTGATCGTCGTTGACGACGGCAGCCCGGCGCCGCTTGCGCCGACGGCAGAGCCCTTCGCCGCTCGGCTCGACCTGCGCGTGCTGCGGCAGCCGAACGCGGGCCCCGCGGCCGCGCGCAACCGCGGCGCCGCGGCGGCGCGCGCGGGGGTCTTGGCCTTCACCGACGACGATTGCGCGCCGGAGCCCGGCTGGGCCGCGGCGATGCACGCGGCCGTCGCCGGCTCGTCCGCGCCGATCATGGCCGCCGGCCGGACCGAGAACGCCCTGCAGGGCAATCCCTACGCCGAGACCAGCCAGGCGATCGCGGATTTCATCGCGGCACGCGCCGGCCCCGACGGCATCATCGCGCCGTCGAACAACATCGCGCTGCCGCGCGACGCCTTCCTCGACCTCGGCGGGTTCGACACGCGCTATCCATTGGCCGCGGGCGAGGATCGCGCCTTCTGCCGGACATGGGTGCGCGCGGGCTGGCCGATCGTCGCGGTGCCCGGTGCGCGCCTGGCGCATCACCACGATCTCGACCTGCGGCGGTTCTGGCGCCAGCATTCGAACTATGGCCGCGGCGCCGCGCTGTTCCACGCGACCGAGGGCGCGGCACCCTTCGCGCCGCTGTCGCGGCTGGGTTTCTACGCGGCGCTGGTCGCGTCCCCGTGGCGCAGCGCCGGTCTGCGCGGCGTGGCGCTGGCGGCCATGTCGCAGGCGGCGGTGGCACACGGCATGTACCGTGCCCGACGGGAAAAGGGCTGATCAGGAGAGGCGCGGACGCTCCAACAGACGGACCTTCGCGTAGCCGACCAAGGCCGCGGCGTAATGCACCGCATGGGCGGGAATGCCCGCCGCCAGCAGCCGCGCGCCGCCGACGCGCCACAGCAGCGCGAAGAACCGCCGGTTGAGCACCAGGAAGGCTCCAAGCGCGCCGACGAGCACCCACCCGGCCAAAGACGTTACCGCCAGCGCCAGCAGCGCGACGGCCGCCAGCGCAACCATTGCGGCCGAAGCGCGGTGCGCGGGCCCCGCGTTCATCGCGGCGGGATCGAGCCGGCCCAGCGCCAGCAGGCGGGTCCAGGGCACGGCGCGGCCCTGCACGTCGGTGCGCCACATCGACCGGTAGGTCCAGGCCTTCAGGTGCGCGCCCTGCATCTGCGGGTCCAGCACGATCCGGCCGCCCCGGGCGACGAGGCGCAGGCCGAATTCCACGTCCTCGATATCCTCCCAAGCGGGGTCCAGACCGCCTGCCTCGAGGAACGCCGCGCGCCGCACCGCGCCCAACCCGGTCCAGAAGGTGCCGATCTCGCCGGCCGCGCGCTGGTGGACGTGGTGATGCAGCAGGTTGCGATACCGGCTGACCGCGGCCGGCGCCGGCGGCGCGGAATCGTAGGAGCCGATCACCGCCGTAAGGGCCGGGTCCGCGAAATGCCGGGCGATCCGTGACCGGATGTCGGCATGCACGACCACGTCGGCATCGACGAACAGCACGATCTCGCTCGTGCAGGCGGCGACGCCGCGGTTGCGCGCGCGGGCGGGTCGCTCGGGGCTGTCGTTGCGGATCACGCGTACGCCGGCGCGCGTCGCCACCGCGCCGGTCGCATCGCGCGAGCCGTCGTCGACGACAAGGATCGCCTCGGCCGGAAAACCCGCCGCCATCAGGGCCGACAGGCAGGCGGGCAGGGTGTCCTGCGCCTGATGGGCGGGCACGATCACGGCGAAATCGCAAGGGGGCATCGTCATCGCGGCCAAACCAGCAAACGTGGGCGCGGCACGCGCGTCGCGCCGCGCTGGCGCGGGTCGGTGGTGCGGCGGTGGGGAACCGATTTCATGCCATCCTCGCGCGACGTCGGACTCCACATAGCGCCTTTCGCCGCGAGGGAACAGCGCCCGCGCAGACCCACCACGGTCAAGGCAGGAAACCGGTGGAGCAACAGTCAAAGATGAGGAAGAAAGTGCAGGCTTCTGTTGCCAGGTGCCTGCGAACCCCGCCTTGAGCTGCTAGGC
>NZ_JBELMH010000072.1:0-1202 GCF_042096055.1 Citreimonas sp.
GTCTCCTCGCGCGCCGAACGCAGCACGTCGCACCACGCGGCGGCGCCGTCGACGTCGCGGTACACGCGCTCGATGAACAGCGGCTCGACATGGTCGAACTCGTCCGCGAGCGGGCCCAGCTCGTCGCGGATCAACCGCTCCTGCAGCGCGCGCAGCCAGGCCGCGTAAATTAGCGGCTCGGGCAGATGCTCGTTCATCTCGCCGTTCCAGTCCGCCAGCAGGTCGAGCGCGCGCTGGCGCTGGCGTTCGGGCGTGCCCTCGGGCGCGGATTCGCCGGTGAACCAAAGGTCGCGGCCGATCAGAGGCAGCAGCGTGCGCGCGGCTTGGCTGACCGTGTCCAGCTGCGCCTCGATGAAGCTGTCCCGGGTATGCACCGCGCGGCCCATCATCATGTCGCGCCAGCGCAGCACGCGCTGGCTGTCGCCCCATTCGAAGCTGACATGCAGCGGAAACGGCCGGTCGATCATCTTGTTGTTCGTATTGCCGACGATGCCGCCATCCGGCGCCACGAAGGTCGGGTTCTCCGAGCGCGGCAGGATGCCCAGCCAGCGGTTCTCGGCGTTCCAGCCCGGCGCGGGCATGCGGCCTTGCGTCTGGTGGTCGGCGCTACGCTCGGGCATCGCGCCGACGGTCTTCATCGCGATCGTGTCCTCGTCGATCAGCGTCAGGTTCTGGCTGGGCGCGACGTAGAGGTCCGAGATGCCGATCGCCTCGTCAACCGATCCCGCGCCCATCAGCGCGATCGCGGCGCTCATCGAGGTATCGTCGCCCGACAGGGCGGTCCAGCCCAGCGCCATCACGTGCCCGGCCGGCGTCACCGCGCCGAGGTCGTAGGACGAGCGCGGCAGGACCGGACCGTTCTCGGTCCAGCGCAGGGTGATCGTGACCGGCGCCTCGTCGGCGATCTCGATGATCGATCGGCGCGTCTCGAACTCGGCCCAGCCGTCCGGTGTGCGGTAGCGGTTCGGGTTCTCGGGGTCGAGCTGTTCCAGGAACAGGTCCTGGTCGTCGAGGTAGGACGACGTCACGCCCCAGCCCAGCCGTTCCGACCGGCCGATCATCACCGCCGGCACGCCTGGCACCGTGGCGCCGATCACGCCGCCCGAGGCCAGCTCGAGCCGCGCGAGGTACCAAGTCGACGGCGCGGTGAAGCCCAGATGCGGGTCGTTGGCCAGCAGCGTGCCGCCCCCGGCGCTGCGCGA
>NZ_JBELMH010000072.1:1302-17405 GCF_042096055.1 Citreimonas sp.
TGAAGCCCAGATGCGGGTCGTTGGCCAGCAGCGTGCCGCCCCCGGCGCTGCGCGAGGCCGCCGCCGCCCACGCGTTCGACGCACCGGCAAGGCCGCGCTTCGGCACCGGCGACAGGAAGGCGTGCCCGGTCTCTGGCACGGGCAATCCCGGCCGCAGCCCCGGCGCCAGCGAGGCGTATTCCGGCAGCGCGGCGATGCCGTGCCCGGGAATGTCGGGCAGGATGTCGGCCAGCCGCGCCTCGTCTTCGAGCGTCATCGAGACGCGCGCGCGCAGCACTTCCTCGGACAGGTGGCCCGACAGCTGCAGTGCCATCAGCTTGATGATCGCGATGGAATCCGCCGGCTGCCACGGGGCGATGGCGGTGTCGAAGATGAAGAACTCGGGCGCGCCTCGGCCGAGGCTGTCGGCGTTGATCTCGGCCAGGCGGGCGTTCACGCCGGCGGCATAGGCGCTCAGCGCCTCGGTCGTCTCGGGCGTCTGCGCCTCGACCGCCTGGCGCGCCAGGCCGTAGAGGTCGAGACGGCGCAGCAGGGTGTCCGTCTCGACCGTGCGGCGGCCGAACAGTTCCGACAGCCGGCCCTGCGCGGTGCGGCGCAGCGTCATCATCTGCCACAGCCGGTCCTGCGCATGGGCGTAGCCCAGCCCGAAATAGGCATCGGCGTCGCTTTCGGCGAAGATGTGCGGCACGGCCGAGTTGTCGCGCACGATCTCGATCTCGGCCTCGGCACCCTCGACGGCGACGACCTTGTCGTAGTCGGGCAGCGAGCGGGAGGCGAGGTAGTAGACCAGCCCCGCGCCGATCACGGCCAGCACCAGGGCCGCGCTCACCAGGCGTAGGAGCCATCGGAACAAAGTTGCCATCGTCGTCTCTTGATTGAATGTGCGCGCCCGGACGGGCTTAGTACGCGGGACGGCCCGTGCCAAGGGCGACATAGCGACATGCGGTAAACACACCGGAAAGAGAGGCGACATGGCCAAGACGGCATTCCTGGGACTGGGCGTGATGGGGGCCCCGATGGCGGGCTACCTGGCGAAGGCTGGCCACGACATGACGGTCTACAACCGCACCGCCTCGAAGGCGCAGGCGTGGGTCGACGCCAACGGCGGGCAGGCCGCCGCCACCCCGCGCGAGGCCGCGCAGGGCGCCGAGTTCGTGATGGCCTGCGTCGGCAACGACGACGATCTGCGCCAGGTCTGCCTTGGCGAGGACGGCGCCTTCGCGTCCATGGCGGCCGGATCGGTCTTCGTCGATCACACCACGGTTTCGGCCGAGGTCACGCGCGAATTGCACGCCGCGGCGGCCGAAAAGGGCATCGCCTTCGTCGATGCGCCGGTCTCGGGCGGGCAGGCGGGGGCCGAGAACGGCCAGCTCGTCGTCATGTGCGGCGGCGAGGAGGAGGCCTATGCGCGGGCCCAGCCGATGATCGACACCTACGTCAAGCTGTGCAAGCGCCTGGGCGAAAGCGGTGCGGGCCAGATGTGCAAGATGGTCAACCAGATCTGCATCGCCGGCCTCGTGCAGGGCCTGTCCGAGGGGCTGCACTTCGCGCAGAAGGCGGGCCTTGACGGGCGCGCGGTGGTCGAGGTGATCGGCGGTGGTGCGGCCGGGTCGTGGCAGATGGTCAACCGGTTCGAGACAATGCTGGACGACAAGTTCGACCACGGCTTCGCCGTCGATTGGATGCGCAAGGACCTCGGGATCTGCCTCAAGACCGCGGACGAGGTGGGCGCCTCGCTGCCCGTGACCGCGCTGGTCGACCAGTTCTACAAGGACGTCCAGAAGCTGGGCGGCGGCCGCTGGGACACCTCGAGCCTGCTCAAGCGGCTGAACGCCATAGACGATTAAGGCGCACACGCGGCGCGTGCGAAGTTTTCTTCGCGCGACCGCCCCGCGCGAAACATGTCAGCACGATTGCCCATTGTGTTTCCGGTAGCGCTGCCTTTATGCTGAAGATCTGCCCGTCCGATGGACGGCTGCAACAGTTTCGCTGACCGGCGGCGCCCGCAAAGGACGCGCGGTCAGGCCGATCGGGCCCCGCAAGGGCCACCCGCACCCGCCCGGACCGCGCAAGCGACGGGCCACGAGTTGGCGCCGCGGCCAAGTACCGCCGGCGTCGGAGACAAAATGCGATGAGGCTCGCGACAAGACACAGGCAGGATGACAGGGGCGCAACCGCCCGTCCTGCCCGCGCGCCGACCCTCGCCCAGACAAGTCACGACCCCCGATCCTCCTCCGCCCCGCCCGGGGCCGTAGGATCGCGCGCGTGCAATCGGATAGAATGGCAAAGAAGATGCTCATCGACGCCACCCACGCGGAGGAGACCCGCGTCGTGGTGGTGGACGGAAACAAGGTCGAGGAATTCGACTTTGAATCGGAGAACAAGCGGCAGCTAGCCGGCAACATTTACCTCGCCAAGGTCACACGGGTCGAACCCTCGCTTCAGGCGGCGTTCGTCGATTACGGCGGCAACCGCCACGGCTTCCTGGCGTTCTCGGAAATCCACCCGGACTACTACCAGATCCCCATCGCCGACCGTCGTGCGCTGATGGAGGAAGAGGCAGCGCTCGCCGCCGCCGAGGAAGAGGACGAGGCCAAGCCGCGTCGCACCCGCAGCCGCCGCGGCGCGAAGGCCGAGGCAACACGCTCGGACGACGCGACCACCAGCGCCGACGCCCCCGAGGATGCCGAACCGCGCGAGGCGCGCGGCATGGAAACCATCGACCTCAGCGAGGACACCAGCGGCGAGCCGGGCGAAGGCCTGTCGCCGATGGCCACCGTCGCCGAGACTCCGGTCGAGGAACCCGACGACAACAGCGGCGAGCACGGCAAGGCCGCCGCCCGCGACGAGGCGATCGAATCGGTCGCCGACGACGACACCCAGGACGACTTCCGCCCGGCGCGCAAACCGCGTGCCCGGCGTTACAAGATCCAGGAGGTCGTCAAGGTCCGCCAGATCATGCTGGTGCAGGTCGTCAAGGAAGAGCGCGGCAACAAGGGTGCGGCGCTGACCACCTACCTGTCGCTGGCCGGCCGCTACTGCGTGCTCATGCCCAACACCGCCCGCGGCGGCGGCATCAGCCGCAAGATCACCAACGCCGCCGACCGCCAGAAGCTCAAGGCGATCGCGAACGAGATCGACGTGCCGAAGGGCGCGGGCCTGATCATCCGGACCGCCGGCGCGCAGCGCACCAAGACCGAGATCAAGCGCGACTACGAATACCTGCAGCGCCTGTGGGAGCAGATCCGCGAACTGACGCTGCGCTCGGTCGCGCCCACCAAGATCTACGAGGAAGGCGACCTGATCAAACGGTCGATCCGCGACCTCTACAACCGCGACATCGACGAGGTCCTGGTCGAGGGCGAGGCGGGCTACCGCATCGCCAAGGACTTCATGAAGATGATCATGCCGTCCCACGCCAAGAACGTGAAGCATTACGCCGACCCGATGCCGCTCTTCGCGCGCCACCAGGTCGAGTCGTACCTGGGCGGCATGTTCAACCCGACCGTCCAGCTGAAATCCGGCGGCTACATCGTCATCGGCGTGACCGAAGCGCTGGTCGCGATCGACGTGAACTCGGGGCGGGCGACGAAAGAGGGCTCGATCGAGGAGACCGCGCTCAAGACCAACCTCGAGGCTGCCGAAGAGGTTGCCCGTCAGCTGCGCCTGCGCGACCTCGCGGGCCTGATCGTGATCGACTTCATCGACATGGACGAGCGCAAGAACAACGCCGCCGTCGAGAAAAAGCTCAAGGACAAGCTCAAGACCGACCGCGCGCGCATCCAGGTCGGCCGCATCAGCGGGTTCGGCCTGCTCGAGATGTCGCGCCAGCGCCTGCGCCCCGGCATGATCGAGGCGACCACGCAGCCGTGCTCGGCCTGCCACGGCACCGGCCTGATCCGGTCCGACGACAGCATGGCGCTGCAGGTGCTGCGCCAGATCGAGGAGGAAGGCACGCGCCGCCGCTCGCGCGAGGTGCTGGTGAAGTGCCCCGTGGGCATCGCCAACTACCTGATGAACCTCAAGCGCGAGCATGTCGCGATGATCGAGGCGCGCTACGGCATGTCCGTGCGCATCGAGGGCGACCCGCATCTGGTCGCGCCCGACTTCAGCATCGAGAAGTTCAAGACCGCGACGCGCCCCGTGGCCGAGGCCGCGCCCTTCGTGTCGGCGGATGCCGCGCTGATGGACCAGATCGACGAGGACGCCGCGCTGTCCGAGCCCGATCCCGACGAGGCCCCCGCGCCTGCGGGAGAGGCGACGCCGGTCGAGGATGCGCCCGGCGCGTCCGAGAAGCCCGCGGACAAGGGATCGGACGACGACGGCAAGCCCAAGAAGAAGCGCCGCCGCCGGCGCCGCCGCTCGAAGAACGGCAACGGCGAGAACGGGCATTCCGAGAACGGCCAGTCGGACAACGGTCATACTGACAATGACCGGTCGGGCGGCGGACAGTCGGACGAGGGTGACGGTGGCAACGGCGGCGCCGAGCCGGCGGAGCCCAAGGTAGAGGCCGACGCATCCACGGCGCCCGCCGAGGCGGCTCAGCCCGCGGACGAACCCGCACCCGACGCGGCCGAGAAGCCCAAGCGCAAGCGCACGCGATCCCGCAAGAAGCCCGAGCCCGCGGCCGACGACCAGCCCACTGCGTCCGAAGCTCCGGCACCCGAGGCGACCCCGACTCCGGCCGCGCCCGAAGCGACCGGCCCCGGTGCCTCGCAGGTGGACGCGAAGCCCGAGCAGGACGTCACGGCCCCGGCCGAGACCGCGGCGCAACCCGCCACGACCGAGGCCACGCCCGACGCTGATGCACCGGCGGCCGAAACGACGCCCGAGCAAGCCGAGACCCGGCCGCGCCGCACCCGGCGCAAGGCCGCCGAGGTCATCGCCGAAGTGGTCGGATCGGTCACCGGCGACAGCCCGGCCGAAGAAGAGAAGTCCGAGACCGAGGGCGACGGCGGCGACAAGCCGCGCCGCCGCGGCTGGTGGGCGATCGGCCGCTAGGCCGGTATCAACGGATCGGAAGGGCCGGGCGCTTGCGTCCGGCCCTTTTCGTTTCGGGGCACCTGTTACGGCCGGGCGCGGGATCGTGACCATTGGTCGCGTGACGCCGCCCGGGTGATCCCGTAAGGCTTCGCCCATGTTCGGAATCGAGATCCTCGACGCGTCGCTTCTGCCCGCCATGTTCGTGGCGCTGCTGGCGGGCGTGGTCTCGTTCCTCAGCCCCTGCGTGCTGCCCATCGTGCCGCCCTACCTCGCCTTCATGTCCGGCATGACCGTGACCGAGATCGAGGGCGGCGGATCGGCCCGCGCGCGCGTCGGCCTCGCGGCGGCGTTCTTCGTGCTGGGGCTGTCCACGGTCTTCGTGCTGCTGGGCTTCACCGCGTCGTGGCTGGGCGGGCTGTTCCTGCAGAACCAGGTGCTGTTGGCGCGGATCTCGGGCGTGGTGGTGATCGTCTTCGGGCTGCACTTCCTGGGCATCTTCCGCATCCCCTTCCTCGACCGCGAGGCGCGGTTCGACGGGGGCGACGCCGGCGGGTCGGCCTTCGGGGCGTATATCCTGGGCCTCGCCTTCGCGTTCGGGTGGACGCCCTGCATCGGGCCGCAGTTGGGCGCGATCCTCAGCCTCGCGGCGCAGGAGGCGTCGGTGACGCGCGGCTCGGTCCTGCTGGCGGTCTACGCCGGTGGTCTCGGGATCCCCTTCGTGCTGGCGGCGCTTTTCCTGACCCGGGCGATGGGGCTGATGAACCGGATCAAGCGCCACATGAAAACGATCGAGCGGGTCATGGGGCTGCTTCTGGTGGCCGTCGGGCTGGCGCTGGTCACGGGGGCGTTCACCAGCTTCTCGTTCTGGCTGCTCGAGACGTTCCCGGCGCTGGGGATGCTGGGCTAAAGGGCCTGTCCCACGGGTGTCCCACGATGGGACACCAAGTCGGCCAAGCAAAATCAATGGCTTGCAGAGACGCTTTAACCTTTCGTGAACCTTTGGCCGGATCCGGCCGGGTCGCGGGGGCGCCACGGCGCGGCCTCAACCCTGCCCAAAAGCGCGGGCAGAATGCGGCGAAACGCAGGGTCCCTTCGCATGACCACGTCCCAGACCAGCCGCGTCCGGCGCCGCGCGGTGTTCTACATCCCGGGCTACGACCCGATCCATCCGCGCCGCTACCGCGAGCTCTACCGAAAGGAGGGGGCCGCGCAGGCGGCCATTTCCGGCTATGACCTGACCCTGTCGCCCAAGCGCGGCGGCGGCGCCTATGGCTGGCATGTCGAGGCGGTGATGGACGGCCACGCGGTGCAGGCGGATGTCGACGTGCTGGTATGGTCCGACATCGTGCGCGACAGCATGGCCCATTCGATCCCCGCGACCTACGCGCAGCTTGTGCGCACGGCGTGGGAATACATCGCCGGCGGCGCGTTGTTCCGGCTGATGCGGTTGCGCAAGGGGCCGGTGATCGCGGCGCTTTACCCGGTGGGCATGCTGCTGGGGCAACTGGCGCTGGCGCTGGCGCTGGGATGGGCGGGTTACGCGCTGACCGTGCTGGCGCTGGGCTGGCTGCTGCTCAGCGGCTGGGCCGCGGCGGTGCCCGGCGCCGCGGCCGGCGCGGCGATCGCGCTGGCGGTGCTGCGCTGGTTCAAGGCGCGCGACAACCGCTTCTTCGCCTATTACCTGATGCACGATTACGCCTATGCCGCGCGGCACCGGGGCGCCAATCCGCCCGCGCTCGAGACGCGAATGGCAGCCTTCGCCGACACGATCGCCGCCGCGCTGGCCACCGACGTGGACGAGGTGCTGGTGGTCGGCCATTCGTCGGGCGCGCACCTGGCGGTGTCGGTGCTGGCCGACCTGGTGCGGCAGGGCCGCGTGCCGGCGAACGGCCCGGCGCTGGCGTTCCTGAGCCTGGGCCAGGTGGTGCCGATGGTGTCGTTCCTGAAGGGCGCGCACCGGCTGCGCGCCGACCTGCGCTACCTTTCGGCTCGGGACGAGATCGCGTGGATCGACGTGACCGCCCCCGGCGACGGCTGCGCCTTCGCGCTGTGCGACCCGGTGGCGGTGTCGGGCGTGGCGCCGCCGGACAAGCGCTGGCCGCTGGTCTTCTCGGCGCAGTTCACCCGCTCGCTGAGCCCCGAGCGCTGGCGGGCGCTGCGCTGGCGGTTCTTCCGATTGCATTTCCAGTATCTCTGCGCCTTCGACCGGGTGCTGGACTACGACTATTTCGCCATCACCGCCGGGCCGCTGACCCTGCGCGCCCGCTATGCCGGGCGGCCCGCGTCGCGCAGCCGGATCGAGCGGGCGGTGTCGCGGCACACCTCGGTCGCGGCGTGATCCCGCCCAAGCCCGCCGCGCGCCCCGATCGCGTGTCGCTGTGGCGGCACGCGCGGCTGTTCCGCGCCGACATCCTGTCGGCGCAGCCGGCGAAGCTCTACCGCGCGTGGATGGCCGAGTTCCGCACGCCGTTCTTCCGGTCGTTCCTGGTGAACCAGCCGGCGCTGGTCGATCTGGTGCTGAAGGAGCGGTCGGGCGAATTCCCCAAGTCCGACCGCGTGTCCGAAGGCCTGCGGCCGCTGCTGGGGCAGTCGGTCTTCGTCACCAACGGCGAGACGTGGCGCCGGCAGCGGCGGATCATCGACCCGGCGTTCGAGGGCGGGCGCCTGCGCGAGACCTATCCGGCGATGCTGGACGCGGCCGACGCGGCGGCGCGGCGGCTGGCGCGGGCGGCCGGGCAGGGCGCCGAGGTCGAGATCGAGGAGATCGCCAGCCACGCGGCCGCCGACGTGATCTTTCGCACGCTGTTCTCGATCCCGATCGAGGATTCGGTCGCGCAGGCGGTGTTCCACGAGTTCCGGACCTACCAGCGCAGCCAGCCGATCCTGAACCTCGCGGCACTGGTGCCCTGGCCGCGCCGGCTGCCGCGGCCGCACCGGCGGGCGACGCGCGCCTCGGCCGCGCGGATCCGGGCGCTGATCGCGGGCATGACCGCGCGGCGGCAGGCGCAGATCGACGCGGGCACAGCGCCCGACGATCTGGCGACCAAGATCATGACCACCCGCGACCCGGAAACCGGCGCGCGATTCTCGGAATCCGAGATGGTGGACCAGGTGGCGATCTTCTTCCTGGCGGGGCACGAGACGAGCGCCAGCGCGCTGTCCTGGGCGCTGTACCTGCTGGCCCGCGCGCCCGAATGGCAGGACCGCGTCGCGGCCGAGGCGCGGGCCTTCGGCGGAGGGTTCTCCGACCTGTCCACGCTGCGCGTCACACGCGACGTGTTCCGCGAGACGCTGCGGCTCTACCCGCCCGTGCCGATGATGGTGCGCGCCGCGGCCCGCGACACGGTGTTCCGCGACCGGGCCGTGCCGCGCGGCGCGCAGATCGTGCTGAGCCCGTGGCACCTGCACCGGCACGAGCGGCTGTGGGCCGATCCCGACGCCTTCGATCCGGGGCGCTGGTCGACCGATGCGGGCCGCGCCAGCGCGCGTTGCGCCTACATGCCGTTCTCCGCCGGGCCGCGGGTCTGCACCGGCGCGGGCTTCGCCATGGCCGAGGGCGTGCTGCTGCTGGCGCGGCTGCTGCGGGGCCTGCGCGTGGCGCCGGTCGAGGGCCGCTATCCGGTGCCGCAGGCGCACCTGACGGTGCGCGCGCGCGACGGCATCTGGCTGCGCGTGACGCCGCGCGGGAATGCTAGCGCAAACGCAAGGGTTTAGCGCAAACGCCCACCCGAAAGCGCTGGGCCGGGCCCGCGCGCTGGTCTATCACGGAGCCGTTCAACAGTTTCGCGAGAGGATGGCATGGCTTCGGACGATTTCGACAAACAGGCGCGGCAGATGGGGTCGGGCCAGGGGTTCATCGCGGCGCTGGACCAGTCCGGCGGCTCGACGCCCAAGGCGCTGCGGCTCTACGGCGTGACCGAGGACCAGTACGATGGCGAGGAGGCGATGTTCGCCGAGATCCACGCCATGCGGTCGCGGATCATCACGGCGCCGGACTTCACCAGCGAGAAGGTCATCGGCGCGATCCTTTTCGAGCGCACGATGCGCGGGCAGATCGACGGCAAGCCGGTGGCGCAGCTGCTGTGGGAGGATCGCGGCATCGTGCCGTTCCTGAAGATCGACAAGGGCCTCGCCGACAAGGAGAACGGCGTACAGCTGATGAAGCCGATCGACGGGCTGGACCGGCTTCTGGCGGACGCCAAGGGCTTCGGCATCTTCGGCACGAAGGAACGCTCGGTCATCCACGAGGCGAACAAGACCGGCATCGAGGCGGTCGTCGCCCAGCAGTTCGAGGTCGGCCGCGCGGTGATCGCCGCCGGGCTGGTGCCGATCCTCGAACCCGAGGTCGACATCCACTCCGAGACCAAGGCCGAGGCCGAGGAGATGCTGCGCGACGCGATCGCACGGCATCTGGATACGCTCGAGGGCGACGAGACGGTGATGCTGAAGCTGACCATCCCCGACGTCGAAGGCCAGTACGACGGGCTGGCCGATCACCCGCGCGTGCTGCGCGTGGTGGCGCTGTCGGGCGGCTATTCCACCGATGAGGCCTGCGAGCGGCTGGCCCGCCAGGGCAAGATGATCGCGTCGTTCAGCCGCGCGCTGACCGAGGGCCTGTCGAAGCAGCAGAGCGACGACGCGTTCAACGCCGCACTGGGCGCGAACATCGACAAGATCTACACCGCCTCCGTGGCCGGCTGAGGCCGTGGGTCGCGCCGGGGCGCCGCCATGGCGCCCCGGCTCGCGGGGCAGGGACGCCGCCCGCCGGGGCCTGCGCCCATTCACGCTGCGGATATCTGACGTCGAAAGACGTGCGGACCCGTCAGCCGCGTCGGCCGCTGGCGTGCCAGTCGGCCAGCGTCTTGCCCGGCTGGTCGACGAACAGGCCCGGCACCGGTTGCAGCGTGGTGATGCGCTCGAGCGGGAAGGCGAGGAAGTCGCCGTCGGTCTCGGACCAGGCGACGGCGCGCCAGACGCGGCCCCAGTAGTCGATGTGCAGCGGCCGGATCACGTGGTCGCGGCCGTCGAGCGTCACGCGCAGCTTCTGCCGGGCGCGGATCGCGGCGCGCATCGTCGGCATGTGGGCAAAGCCGCGCGCGGCCTCGGCGAAGGCGTCGGTCGCGAAGCCGAAGGGGGCGGCGCGCACGCCGGCATCCTCGGGCAGCACCGCGTCGATCTTGGCGGCGAGGCTGCGGGCCGCCGGCGCGTGATCCTCGAGCGTCGAGGCTCCCAACGCGGCCAAGGCCACATGCAGCGCGTCCAGTTCCGCCTCGGTCAGGTTGAGCGGGGGCAGGGTGATCGCGGCCGCGACGGTGTAGCCGTAGCCGCGCGCGCCCTCGACCGGCACGCCCGAGGCGGCCAGAACCTCCATGTCGCGGTAGATCGTGCGGATCGACACGCCGAGGTCCTGCGCCATCGATTCGGCGGTGTGCAGCTGGCCGTCGCGCAGCCGGTCCATCAGGGCGTAGAGGCGTTTCTTGCGGTTCATCGTCCCCGATACTGACACGAAACCGTCAACTGACAAAGTGGTGACACACAGGGGCCGCGCGGCGTTCGTTTTCACGCTTTTCACGGCGCGGGACAGCGCATAGATCACGGGGACCAGATCAACGGGGCGTGCGGTCTGCGCGCCCGGAACAGGAGATGAGCCCATGCTCAACAACATCGGCCTTCCCGGTCTTCTGCTTATCGCCGTCGTCGTGCTCGTGCTGTTCGGGCGCGGCAAGATCTCGAGCCTGATGGGCGAGGTCGGCAAGGGCATCACCGCCTTCAAGAAGGGCGTGAGCGAGGGTGGCAAGGAGCTCGAGGACGAGCGCGACGCCGAGCATGCACGCGATGTGACGCCCGATTCCGAGAAGGACGCCGCGCCGGAGGCGCGCAAGGACAAGGTCTAAGCCATGCTCGACCTCGGCTGGTCCGAAATGCTGGTGATCGGCGTGGTCGCGCTGATCGTCGTCGGACCCAAGGACCTGCCCGTGCTGTTCCGCAACGTCGGACGCTTCATGGGCAAGGCGCGCGGCATGGCCCGCGAGTTCAGCCGCGCGATGAACGACGCCGCGGACGAAAGCGGCGTGCGCGACGTGGCCAAGACGTTCAAGAGCGCCACCAACCCGGTGAGCAGCGCCATGGACGGCGTGAAGGACGCGGCGCGCAGCATGAGCTCGCTCGACCCCGACAAGCCGGCGAAGAAGAAAGAGCCGCTCTCGGCCGAGCGCGAGGCCGCCAAGCGCAAGATCGAGGCCAGTTCGGCCCGGTCCGCCGCCGAGCGCAAGAAGCGCGAGGCAGACGAGGCGATGCGCAAGGCCGACGAACTCGAGGCCGCGTCGCGCGGTGACGCCGCAGCGCCCGCCGCCGCCGAGGCCGCGCCGAAAGCCGAGCCCAAGACCGCGCCCAAGAAGGACGAGACATGAGCGCGTCACCCGACGATCTCGAGGACAGTGCCGCCCCGCTGATCGAGCACCTGGCCGAGCTGCGCACGCGGCTGATCCGCTGCGTCATCGCCTTCATCATCGGCATCGTCGTGGCCTTCACCGTGGCCGAGCCGATCCTGCAGTTCCTGCTGGAGCCGATCGAGGACACGCTGCGCGCGCTGGGCGACCCGTCGCCCACGATGCAGTACACCAGCCCGCAGGAATACCTGTTCACGCTGTTCCGCATCTCGATGGTGTTCGGCTTCGCGCTGGCCTTCCCGGTGATCTCGCACCAGATGTGGCGCTTCGTGGCGCCCGGGCTCTACCGGTCGGAAAAGGGCGCGTTCCTGCCCTTCCTGATCGCATCGCCGTTCATGTTCTTCCTCGGCGCGGCCTTCGCGCATTTCATCGTCACGCCGCTGGCGATGGCCTTCTTCCTGGGCTTCGCCGACTTCCCGTCGCTGATGAGCGACCTGCTGGCGCGCGCCGGCGACGTGACCGGCGTGGACATCCCCGCGGGCGAGGCCGGCGCGGCCGTGGTGCCCGCCACCGAAGAGGGCGTGCAGATCACCTTCTTCGGCAAGGTGAACGAAAGCCTCGACATCACGCTGAAGTTCATCATGGCCTTCGGCCTGTGCTTCCAGCTGCCGGTGCTGCTGACGCTGATGGGCAAGGCCGGGCTGGTCTCGGCCGCGGGTCTGCGCAAGGTGCGCAAGTACGCGATGGTCGGCATCCTGGTGCTGGCCGCGCTGGTCACGCCGCCCGACGTCACCACGCAGCTGATCCTGTTCGTGGTGGTCTACGGGCTTTACGAAGTGTCCATCTTCCTCGTGGCAAGAGTGGACCGCAAGCGCGAGGCCGACCTGCGGGCGCAGGGCCTCTGGTTCGAGGATGACGATGACGAGGACGATCCGCTCGACGACGCCGCAGGCCCCGGTTCCGACGACCGCGATGGGCGATGAACTGAGCCGCATCGCGGCGGCGCTGGAACGCCTGGCGCCGCCGCCGGTGCACGCGCCCGATTTCGGTGCGGCCGAGGCCTTCGTCTGGCACGTGGATCCCGACCGGCTGGACCCGGTCGAGAAGGTCAACCGGGTCGACCTGGAACTGCTGATCGGCATCGACCGCACGCGCGAGACGCTGCTGACCAACACGCGGCAATTCGCGCGCGGCCTGCCGGCGAACAACGCGCTGCTCTGGGGCGCGCGCGGCATGGGCAAGTCGAGCCTGGTCAAGGCGGTGCACGCCACCGTCCGCGACGAGGGGCACGAGCTGATCCTGGTCGAGCTGCTGCGCGAGGACCTGCCCAGCGTCGGGCGCCTGCTGGCACAGCTGCGCCGGGCCGAGACCGCGCGCTTCCTTCTGCTCTGCGACGACCTGTCCTTCGGCCACGACGACCAGCATTACAAGAGCCTCAAGGCGGTGCTCGACGGCGGGATCGAGGGGCGGCCCGACAACGTGATCTTCTACGCCACGTCGAACCGCCGCCACCTGATGCCGCGCGAGATGATCGAGAACGAGAAATCCTCGGCCATCGCGCCCGGCGAGGCCGCCGAAGAGAAGATCTCGCTGTCGGACCGGTTCGGGCTGTGGCTGGGTTTCCACCCGTGCTCGCAGGACGAATACCTGGCGATGGTGCGGTCCTACTGCGCGGCCTTCGGGCTGTCGGTCGACCCCGAGGCGCTGCGCGCCGAGGCGATCGAGTGGCAGGCCACGCGCGGCGGACGCTCGGGCCGGGTGGCGTGGCAGTTCTTCACCGACCTCGCCGGCCGCAAGGGCCTGGAGATCGAGGACGCCTGACCAGGCTGCTGACGCGCAATCGTCCGCCAGCCAAGGACACACGCGCGGGCGGGACCGCATCCGCGTCTTCTTCTGCTTGAGGATGTCCTCGGGAAGGCTTCGCAGAAGCCGGGGGCCGAGCCCCGGCCCGCCTGTGCAAGGGGCGCGTGGCTTGCGCCTCGCAGCCCTTCCGGTCTGACCGTCCGCCGGCGCCCACGCAAATGCGCGGACGCCGCACCGCGTCTCAGCGCAGGTAGGTCATCGGGTCGACGCTGTCGAAGCCCTTGCGCACCTCGAAATGCAGGAAGGCCGGGTCGCCCGCCTGCACCTGGCCGATGGTCTGGCCGCTGCTGACCGCGTCGCCCTTCACCACCGTCAGGTCGGCGATGTGGGTGTAGATCGAGAGCACGTCGTCGGGATGGCGGATCACCACGATCGTGACGTTGTCGGTGTTGCGCGTGATCGCGGCCACCTGGCCCGAGGCCGCGGCGCGCACCGGCGTTCCGGCGGGCACGGCGATGTCGATGCCCTCGTTCCGGCCCTTGGCGTATTCGCGGATGATGCTGCCATCGACCGGCATGCGCATGCGCCCGCCGGTGGGCGCGGCGGCGGCCTGGCCGATATCGGCCACAGGCGCGGCCGGCGCGGGGGCCGCTGCGGGTTCGGGGTCCGCCGGCGGAAGCGGCTGGCTGGCCGAGGGCGGCACCGGCGTGGGCGAGCCCGCGCCCGGCGCCGTCGTCGCGGGGGCCGCGGCGGCGGTCTGCGTGGCGCGCGCGGTGGCGGGCACCAGCAGGATCTGCCCCTCGCGGACCGAGAACTGGTCGTCGAGCGCGTTCATCTCGGCCAGCGCGCGCGGGGTGATGTCGTAGAGCCGCGCGATGGTGAAGGCGGTCTCGCCGCGCTGCACGCGGTGGCGGATCGGCTCGATCCCGTCCGAGGGCGTGGGCCGGGGCGCGGCACTGGCCGGCGCGTTCTCGATGGCGCCCGCGGCGAGCGTGGTGACGTCGACCGCGCCGGGGGCGCTGATCGGCCCGCTGGCGATCGCGGTGCCGCCGCCTGCGCTGGGGGGCAGGGCCACGATCTCGCCCCGGCGCAGCGGGTCCACCGGGCGGATGCCGTTGTAGCGGCCAAGCTCGTCGGCGGGCACGCCCACCCGCTGGGCCAGCGTGGCCAGCGTGTCGCCGCGCCGCGCGACCGCGACCTGGTAGGTCGGGTAGGCGATCACGCCGCGGTCGTCCGGGCTGGGCCGCCCGCCGCTGGTGCCCTGCGCCGCGGCCGAGGTGTCGACCATGCCGCCCATCTCGCCCCGCATGTCGAGGTCGAGCGGTTCCGAGCACGCGCCCAGCAGCGCCAGCGCTGCGACGGCGGTCAACGGGCGAAGGGAAATCGGATGGCTCATGCGCTGTCTCGTCCTCGTTGCGCGCCCCTTGTGCCGGAGCGTCGTGTGGCGGTCCCGCGCGAACGGTCCCTCATTCCTGTCCCAGCCCCTCGACCAGCGGCACGAAGCGCACGGGACGCATTTCCTCGTAGTGGAACCCGTCGTCGTCGCGGGTCACGCGGATCAGGCTCTGCACCGTGTCCGACTGGCCCACGGGCAGCACCATGATACCGCCAATCTTCAACTGCGCCAAGAGCGGGCCGGGCGGATCCTCGGCCGCGGCGGTCACGAGGATGCGGTCGAACGGCGCCTGGTCGGGCAGCCCGTGCGAGCCGTCGGCGGCGAAGGCGGTGATGTTGGCGAGGCCCTGCGCCTCGAAGATGGCGCGCGCGGCGCGCACCAGGCGCGCGTGCCGGTCGATCGTGTAGACCCGGCGCGCCAGATGGCTGAGGATCGCCGCCTGGTAGCCCGAGCCTGTGCCCACCTCGAGCACCTTGTCGCGCGGGCTGACCTGCAGCGCCTGCGTCATCAGCCCCACGACCGAGGGCTGGCTGATCGTCTGCCCGCAGGCGATCGGCAGCGGCATGTCCTCGTAGGCGCGGTCGGCGAAATAGCCCTGCACGTAGGCGCCGCGATCGGTCTTCTCCATCGCCTGCAGCACGGCACGGTCGGTCACGCCCTTCGAGCGCAGCGCGAACAGAAGCTGCATCTTGGCCTGGGCGTCGAAGCTCATGCGAAGGCGTCTTTCAGGCGCGCCAGCGCGTCGTGGCAGGTCAGGTCCGCGCGCATCGGCGTGACCGAGATCCAGCCCTCGAGGTTGACCGCCGCGTCGGTGTCGGGTGCGGTCGCGATGCTCTGGTCGCCGCCGCGCACCCACATGAACTTGCGCCCCGAGGGCGACAGGTGCGGCTCGACCGAGAAGCCGGTGCCGGGGCGCACGCCCTGCGCCACCGCGCGCACGCCGCGCACCTCGGCGGCCGGGACGGGCGGGAAATTGACGTTGTAGAACAGCCGGTAACCGTCCTGGTGCGGCGGGTCGGCGGCCAGGATGCGGCGGATCGTTGCGGCCCCGTGCTCGCCCGCGGCCTCGAACGGGTCCTCGGCCTGCGCGTTGCCGGGGCCGTAGTACTGAGACAGCGCGATCGCCGGCAGGCCCTGCAGCGCGCCTTCAAGCGCGCCGCCCAGCGTGCCCGAATAAAGGGCGTTCTCGGCCGAGTTGTTGCCGCGGTTCACGCCCGACAGCACCAGGTCCGGGGCCGCGTCCTTCATCATCTCGTGCACGCCCGCGAGCACGCAATCGGCCGGGCTGCCCTCGGCCGCCCAGCGGCGCGGGCCCATCTGGGCGATCATCGTCGGGTGCGTGTAGGAAATGCAGTGCCCGACGCCCGATTGCTCGAAGGCCGGCGCCACGGTGAAGACCGCGCCGTCCGGCCCGGCAAGCTCGGCCGCGATGCCTTCGAGAACGCGCAGGCCGGGCGCGTTGATGCCGTCGTCGTTGGTGACGAGAATGCGCATGGAACCCCCTGTCGGTTGCCGCCTCAATAGGCCAAGCC
>NZ_JBELMH010000073.1:0-17175 GCF_042096055.1 Citreimonas sp.
TGGCGGTCGACCTGCGCGCCGGCTCGCCCACGTTCGGGCGCTGGGCGGGGTTCGAGCTTTCGGCCGGAAACGGGCTGCAGGTCTTCATCCCCGAAGGCTTCGCGCACGGGTTCATGACGCTCGAGCCCGACACCGAGATCGTCTACAAGTGCTCGGACTACTACGCGCCTAGCGCCGAGCGCGCCTTGCGCTGGGACGACCCCGAGATTGCCATCGCATGGCCCACCGCGGACGCGCCCGTGCTGTCGGAGAAGGACGCCACGGCGCCCGGCTGGTCCGGTTTCCGCACTCCGTTCGCGATGGCGCCCGCATGAAGATCCTCGTGACCGGCGGGGCGGGGTTCATCGGCTCGGCGGTGGTGCGTCGCGCGATCGCGGACGGGCACGCTGTGGTCAACCTGGACGCGCTGACCTATGCCGCGTGCCTCGACAACGTCGCCTCGGTGGCCGAGGCGCCCGGCTATGCGTTCGAGCATGCCGACATCCGCGACCGTGTCGCGCTGGACCGGGTCTTCGCGCGGCACCAACCCGACGCGGTGATGCACCTGGCCGCGGAGACTCATGTCGACCGGTCGATCGACGGGCCCGGCGCCTTCGTCGAGACCAACGTGAACGGGACCTTCCACCTGCTCGAGGCCGCGCGCGCCCATTGGCAATCCCGCGGCCGGCCCGAGGGCTTTCGTTTCCACCACGTCTCGACCGACGAGGTGTTCGGCAGCCTCGGGGCCACCGGTCACTTCACCGAAGACACGCCTTACGATCCGCGCAGCCCCTACTCGGCGTCCAAGGCGGCGTCGGATCATCTGGTGCGGGCCTGGGGCGCGACATACGGACTTCCGGTCGTGGTGTCGAACTGCTCGAACAATTACGGACCCTACCACTTCCCGGAAAAACTGATCCCGGTGGTGATCCTGAACGCGCTGGCCGGCCGGCCGATCCCGGTCTACGGCGACGGGTCGAATGTGCGCGACTGGCTGTATGTCGAGGATCACGCCGAGGCGCTGCTGACGGTGCTGCAACGGGGTGCGGTCGGGCGCAGCTACGCCATCGGCGGCGGGAACGAGCGCAGCAACCTCGACCTCGTGCGCACCATCTGCGCCATTCTCGACGACCGCCGCCCGCGCACGGCGGGCCCGCACGCGGACCTGATCACCTTCGTGTCCGACCGTCCGGGCCACGACGCGCGCTATGCCATCGACGCGACGCGGATCCGCGACGACCTGGGCTGGCGGCCGTCGGTGACGCTGGACCAGGGGCTGGCGCGCACGGTGGACTGGTACCTCGACAACGCGAAGTGGTGGCAGGCGCTGCTGGACCGCGACGGCGTCGGGCGCCGCCTGGGCGCGGGCGCATGATCCTCGTCTTCGGCAGGTCCGGCCAGGTCGCCACGGAACTGGTGCGTCAGGCCGACGTCACCGCGCTGGGCCGCGACGCGGTGGACCTGCGCGATCCGCCGGCCGCGGCCGACGCGATCGCGGCGCGCAACCCCCGTGCGGTCATCAACGCCGCCGGCTGGACCGCCGTCGACGCGGCCGAGGGTGCCGAGGCCGAGGCGCACGTGCTGAACGCCGAGGCGCCGGGCGTCATGGCGCGCACCTGCGCCGCGCGCGGCATCCCGTTCCTGCACCTGTCGACCGACTACGTCTTCGACGGCGCGGGCACGACCCCGTGGCACGAGGACGACATGCCTGCGCCGCTGGGCGCCTACGGCCGCACCAAGCTGGCCGGAGAGCACGCTGTGCGCGACGCGGGCGGGCCGTACGTGATCCTGCGCACCTCGTGGGTGTTCTCGGCTCACGGCACGAACTTCGTGAAGACCATGCTGCGCCTGTCGGACACACGCGATTGCGTCTCGGTCGTGGCGGACCAGGTCGGCGGGCCGACGCCGGCGGCCGCCATCGCGGGCGCGCTTCTGCGCATGGCCGACGCGATGCAGGCGGGGAAGGCGGGCGGCACCTACCATCTGGCGGGCGAGCCGCATGTCAGCTGGGCCGAGTTCGCCCGCGCCATCTTTGCCGCGGCCGGTCGCCGGACTGAGGTCGACGACATCGCGACCGCAGACTACCCGACGCCGACGCGGCGGCCGCTCAACAGCCGGCTGGACTGCGCGGCCATCATGCGCGATTTCAACATCCCCGCGCCGGACTGGCGGGACGGGTTGCGGGACGTTCTGGAGGAGTTTCAGGCATGACCGACCGCAAGGGCATCATCCTGGCCGGCGGCACGGGCACGCGGCTGCACCCGATCACGATTGGCGTCAGCAAGCAGCTGCTGCCGGTCTACGACAAGCCGATGATCTACTACCCTCTGACCGTCCTGATGCTGACCGGCATCCGCGAGATCTGCGTCATCACCACCCCGCAGGACCAGGAACAGTTCCGCCGCACGCTGGGCGACGGATCGCAATGGGGACTGGCGCTCGACTACGTGCAGCAGCCGTCGCCCGACGGGCTGGCGCAGGCCTACCTGCTGGCCGAGGATTTCCTGCAGGGCGCGCCGTCGGCGATGGTGCTGGGCGACAACATCTTCTTCGGCCACGGCCTGCCCGAGCACCTGCGCGCGGCCGACGCGCAGGCCGAGGGCGGCACCGTCTTCGGCTACCGCGTGGCCGACCCGGAGCGCTACGGCGTGGTCGATTTCGGCCCCGACGGCACCGCCCGCGCCATCGTCGAGAAGCCGGCCCGCCCGCCGTCGCCCTACGCGGTGACGGGCCTCTACTTCCTCGACGGCACGGCGCCCCGGCGCGCCCGCGCGGTCACGCCTTCGGCCCGCGGCGAGCTCGAGATCGCGACGCTGCTGCAGATGTACCTGGACGACGGGGCTCTGAGCGTCCGGCAGATGGGGCGCGGCTATGCCTGGCTCGACACCGGCACGCACGGCTCGTTGCTGGACGCCGGCAACTTCGTGCGCACGCTGTCCGCACGGCAGGGCCAGCAGGTCGGCTGCCCCGAGGAAATCGCTTGGCAGATGGGCTGGATCGACGCCGAGGCGCTGGCCGCCCGCGCCGCGCTGTTCCGCAAGACGGCCTACGGCGCGTACCTTGACGGCCTGCTGAACGAGTGACGCCCTGCCGGGCGCGGCCTTGTCGCCCGGTCCGGGACGGGTATACCTGACCAAGGGCTTCACCATCGGGTGCCCTCGAGCGGGCCGCGCGCGTCGCGGTCGCAGACCTCGCCTAAGCGGGCGAGGGCCCTAGGTTCAGATCGGGATGGACAGGAGAGAATAGTGCGCATCGGCACGATCATGGCGCTGTCACTCGGCCTTTCGGCGCTATGCGTCATGGCGCTGGGGCTCGCGGGGCGACAGGGCGGCGCCTACCCGGTCGCCTCGGGCGCCGCGCTGTCGGCACCCGCCTTGGCTAACGATGCCGCGGACGTGGTGCCGGACTACCTGGCCGTGATCTACGACGCCTTTGGGCGCACGGAAGAGGCCGAGATCTACGACACGCTGGCGCAGGTCGCCGGAGGCGATGCGCTGGTGACGCTGTACCTCGAACGCATGGGCGCGATGGCGGGCGTGGACTACGAGCCCGACCAGACGGTCTTCGAGATGGAGATGCTGGACCTCGACGCGCGCGAGACGGACGGCGGCGTCTGGATGGACGCCACGTGGCACGTCATGGGGATCGTCGGACACGGCGGCCACAGCCACGTGCGCGACAACACCTACGCCGCCGAACTCGAGATGACGCCAACGGACGGCGCCTGGCGGATCACCCGCTTTTCGCTGACCGACGCCGAACGGGTCACGGCGGATGCCGGAGGGGCGAGCGGACTGTGATCGACATCGCCGACCTCGACTTCGCCTATCCGCGCGGCGGCTTCCGGCTGGACGTGCCGCATCTCGCCATCGAGAGGGGTGCGCGCGTGGCGATCGTCGGGCCGTCGGGGACCGGCAAGACCACGTTGCTGAACCTGGTTGCCGGGCTGCAGGTCGCCGCGCGGGGACATGTCACCGTGGACGGGCACGACCTTTCGACCCTGGGCGACGCGCAGCGCCGCGCCTTCCGCGCCCGGCGCATCGGCTTCGTGTTCCAGAACTTCGCGTTGATGGACTACCTGAGCGCGCGCGAGAACATCCTCTACCCCTACCGCATTGCGCCGGGGCTGGTTCTGGACGACGCGGTGCGCGACCGGGCCGAGGCGCTTGCCACCGCCTGCGGAATCGCCGACCGGCTGCACCGCCACCCCGGCGCGCTCAGCCAGGGCGAGCAGCAGCGCGTGGCGATCTGCCGGGCGCTGATCACCCGGCCCGGCCTGATCCTGGCGGACGAGGCGACCGGAAACCTCGACCCCGACACCAAGACGCTGATCCTCGACCTGCTGTTCGACCGCGCCGCCGAGGCCGGCGCGACGGTGCTGGCGGTCACCCACGACCACGCGCTGCTGCCGCGCTTCGACCGCGTGATCGACTTCGCCGAGCTGCGGAGGGCCGCATGAACGCCGCCTTCCTTGCCTTCGCGCACCTGCGCTGGCACTGGCTGCGCAGCGTCGTGATGGTGCTGGTCGCCGCCGTGATCCTGGCCGTGCCGCTGGTCAGCCAGACTTTGCTGCGCGGGTCGGAACGCACTCTGACCGCCCGGGCCGAGGCAACGCCGCTGGTGCTGGGCGCGCGCGGCAGCCAGATCGACCTCGTGATGGGCGCGCTCTACTTCGGCGAGGATCGCGCGCAGCCCGTCACCATGCAGGCGGCCGAGGACATCTGGGACAGCGACCTCGCGCTTCCGATCCCGCTCAACACGATGTTCACCGCGCGGGATGCCCGCGTGGTCGGCACCAGCCTCGATTACTTCACGTTTCGCGACCTCGAGGTCGCCGAGGGCCGCCGCTTCGCCGTGCTGGGCGAGGCGGTGCTGGGCGCGTCCGTCGCCCGACGCTTGGGGGTGGGTCCCGGCGACACGATCGTGTCGTCGCCCGAGAACCTGTTCGACCTCGACGGGGTCTACCCGCTGCAGATGACCGTGACGGGTGTCCTTGCGCCTACGGGCACGCCCGACGACGAGGCCGTGCTGACCGACGTCAAGACGACCTGGGTCATCGCCGGCATCGGTCACGGCCATCAGGACGTGGTCGAGGAAGGGCAGGACCCGGTGACCGCGAACGCGGCGCTGGTGCAATACAACCGCATCACGCCCGAGAACATCGACAGCTTTCACTTCCACGGCGCGCCGGAAAGCTACCCGCTGACCGCGGTGCTGATCGAGCCGTACGACACGCGGTCGGGCACGATCCTGCGGGGGCGCTACCTCGATCCCGAGGACCCGCTGCAGCTCGTGGTGCCGGCCGACGTCGTGGATCGACTGGTCGATCGCATCTTCCGCATCGCGACGCTTCTGGACGCGGTCAGCGCCATCATCGGCCTTGCCGCGGCGGGCGCCGTCGCCCTTGCGCTGGGCCTTGCGTGGCGGTTGCGCGCGCCGGAGCTGGACACCGCGCGGCGCATCGGCGCCGGGCGCGGCATGATCCTGCGCCTCGCGGGGGCCGAGATCGCGATCCTGCTGGGCGCGGCGCTGGTGGTCGCGCTCGGCCTTGTCATCGCGGTGCAATCGCGCGGCGATACCCTTGTCATCTGGCTGATCGCCCAATGAACCAAGCAACCCGGAGGAGAAACCCATGACCCGAACCGTATCCCTCGCCGCCGCGATGGCCCTGGCCGCCGCACCGGCCCTTGCCCATTACGGGATGATCATCCCGTCCGATCCGATGGTCAGCCAGGAGGACGGCCGCTCGGTCGATCTGACGCTGTCGTTCAGCCACCCGTTCGAGGGCATCGGGATGGACCTCGCGCGGCCCGAAGCCTTCACCGTCACGCACGAGGGCGAGACGACCGACCTGCTGGACGAGCTGTCCGAGGCGACGGTCATGGATCACCCGGGTTTCACGATGGAATACGCGCTCGACCGGCCGGGCACGCATGTCTTCGCCATGACGCCCCAGCCCTACTGGGAGCCCGAGGAAGATGCCTTCATCACGCATTACACCAAGACCTACGTCGCGGCCTATGGCGACGACAGCGGCTGGGACACCGAGCTTGGCCTAAAGACCGAGATCGTGCCGCTGTCCAAGCCCTTCGGGTTGTGGACCGGCAACGTCTTCCAGGGCGTCGTCATGCTGGACGGCATCCCCGTCGCGAACGCCGAGGTCGAGGTCGAGCACTACAACCAGACCGGCGCCGCCGTGCCGTCGGACCTGATGATCACGCAGACGATCAAGGCGGACGAGAACGGCGTGTTCACCTACGCCGTGCCGGCCTCCGGCTGGTGGGGCTTCGCTGCGCTCAACACCGCCGAAGAGCCGATGATGTACGAGGGCGAAGAGAAGGCGCACGAACTGGGCGCCGTGATCTGGGTGCAGTTCGAACCGTGGAGCGTCGAATGATCCGTCTCGCCCTTCTGCTGAGCCTGCTCGCGGCGCCTGCGCTGGCGCATGACCTGCGCGTTTTCGCGCGCGTCGACGGCGACACGGTGATCGTCGAGACGACGTTCTCGTCGGGCCGCGTGCCGACGGCGGGCGAGATCGCGCTGACGGATGCCGAGGGCGCTCCGCTGGGTACCGTAATGCTGGACGATGACGGCGAAACCGCCTTTGCGCTGCCCGACGCGGTGCGCGACACGGGCATGCGCATCGACGTCACCGTCAGCGAGGGGCACCAGGATTACTGGCTGCTCACCCCCGGCGACATCGCCCGCGGGCAGGAGGAGCAGTGATGACGCGCCTTGCCACCCTCGCGGGCGCGCTGGTCGCCGCCCTTCTGGCCGGCGCGGCCCTCGCGCAGGACCGTCCCGCCGTTGCACCGGTGAACTACCCGCTGGCCTTTTTCGCCGAGCGGCTGGGTGGCGACGCGGTCGAGGTGCGCTTTCCCGTGCCCGAGGGGCAGGACCCGGCGTTCTGGGTGCCAGGGTTGGCGGATCTCGGCGCCATCCAGGACGCCGAGGTGATCGCGCTGAACGGGGCCGGCTACGCGCCGTGGACCACCCGCGTGTCGCTGCCCCGCTCGGCCATGGTCGACACGAACCGCGGGCTTCAGGACCGCTACATCCGGACCGAGGCGATCACCCACAGCCATGGCGAGGGCGAAGAGCATTCGCACGACGCGATCGCCAGCCACACTTGGCTGGACTTCGCTATCGCCGCCGATCAGGCCGATGCGCTGGCGGTGTTCATGCAACGGCGGATGCCGGACCTCGCCGACGCCATTGCGCGCAACCGCGCCGCGCTGCGCGACGACCTGATGGCGCTTGACACGCGCGCGCAAGAGGTCGCTGTCGGCCTCGAGAACGCGACGATCCTGGCCACGCACCCGGTCTACCAGTACTTCGCCCGCGCCTACGGGCTGACCATCGAGGCACTGGAATGGGAGGCCGGGGCGATGCCGACGGCCGAGCAGTGGGACGCGCTGGCCGCGCTGCAGGCCGAAACCGGCGCCGGCACCATCCTGTGGGAGGCTGCGCCCCCGGACGAGGCTATCGCCCGCGCCGAGGAGATGGGCCTGCGCTCGGTCGTCTTCCCGCCGCTCGCCGCGCCGCCGGCCGAGGGCGATTTCGTCTCGGTCATGTCCGGGATGCTCGACGCGCTCGAGGCTCAGTAGCCGGTCATCTCGAGGTAGCCGCGCCCGGCGTGGCTGCCCGATACCTGCACCGGCCCCTCCCAGTAGGGGACGGCGGTGGTCATGTACGCGCCGGGGTTCAGCGCGGTGACTGTCGCGTCGAGGTCGCGGTCGGGCAGCGTGACGCGCCAGCGGGTGGGCACAGTCCGGCCCGCCACGTCGGTCGTCTCCAGCGGTTCGGCCGAGAAAGCGCCTTCGGGATAGGCGGTTGCAGCGCCGTCCGGGGCGATCCACGTGGCCGAGGTGTAGGCCTCGTCCCCGCCGCGCAGGCGGAAGCCCATCAGCTTGGCGCCGCCGTCGAACGACAGCGAGAACCAGTCCCATCCGGTCTGGTTCGACGCCAGAGGCTGCGACGACCACTCGCGATCCACCCATGCGGAGCCGGTAACCTCGACGGTGCCGTCGGGCAGCGTGATCGTGCCGTGCGCGTCGAAGAAAGGCTGCGAATAGTAGTAGCTGGCCTGCCCGGCCGCGGACTTGACCGAGTAGCCGTCGTCGCCGTGGAAGACCAAGGGCCCCTGCGCGTCGAGCGCGAGGTCGTAGGCAAAATCCGGCCCCGCCGCCTGCAGCCGCAGGTCGTCGAAATCCGGCCCCCACAGGCGCCAGTCGTCGATCCAGGCCTCGAACGGCTGCGCGGTCACGCCGGCCTGGCCGATGCCGCCGCGGGCAAAGCGCTCGGCCACCAGGTGGTCGTCTTCCGAAGTCACCGCCGCGTGCGCGAACCAGACCTGCGGGCTGTCCCAGCCGTCGGTCTCGTAGGGCGCGAGGGCCGAGCGGAAGAGTGTCCATTGCAGCCCGTAGGGCGTGCCGTCCGGGCCGGTGAGGTTGGCGGTCAGATACCACCACTCGATCCGGTACTCGGGATGCGGGCCATGATCCGCCGGGAAGTCGAAGGCCCGGCCACGCTCCGGATCGGCGAAGCCTTCGGCGTCCGATCCCATGCCGGCGAAGCCTTGCGCCGACATTGCCTGGGGCAGGGCGAACAGCCCCAGGCACAGCGCGGTGGTCCTAGCGTTCATGGGCAAACACCTTCAGCAGGGACGCGGGCGGGGTGCGGGCCAGCCGCCGCGCGGGCCAGGCGGCCGCCAGCGCCGCGGCGACGAGGGCCACGCCGGCCAGCGTCAGGTAATCCAGCGGGAAAAGGAACATCGGCAGCCGCCAGCCGAACGCCTCGACGTTGACGAAGGCCAGCAATACCCATGCGAGCGCAAGCCCGAGCGGCACCGCCAGAATCGCCGTCAGCGCGGCCAGCACCACCGCGCGCAGCAACTCGAGCCAAGCCAGATCGGCGCGCCGAAGACCCAGCGCCCAGACGGGCGCCAGCTGCGGCAGACGCATCGTCGCGAGCGTCAGCAGCGACATGAAGATCGCGAAGCCGGCCACGGTCAGCGTCAGCACGTTCAGCGCGGCCGAGACGGTGAACGTCCGTTCGAACACCTGCAGCGAGAAGGCCTTCAGCGCCGCCTGATCGGTCACCCCGCTGTCGGGCAGGCCCAGATCCTCGGTCAGCGCGCGGCGCAGGCGGGCGGGGTCGTCGGTGACCAGCCCGAAGCGGGTGGGCGTCACGTCGGGGTGCAGATCGCGGAACAGAGCCTCGGCGATGATGGCCTGCCCGATGGGGTTCCCGTAATCGCCGAAGACGCCGGCCACCGGCAGCGCGACGTCCGGTGCGATGGTCAGCGTGTCGCCGACCCACAGCTCGCCGCGGCGGGCCAGCTGTTCGTTCACGATTACCGCATTGCCTTCGGCCACCGCCAGCCACGGCGCGTCGGTGGCGTCGAGGAAGCGCCAGTTCTCGCGGTAGGTGGCGCCGACGCGCGCGCCGTAAAGCTCGGCCGGTTGGCCCGCCAGGCGCGTCTCGACCGACTGGATCGGCATGATCTCGGACGTCAGCGGCGCCGCGAAGGTCTGCAGCGCGGCGCCATCCTCGGCCGCCACGTAGAGGTCGGCCGCGAGGCGCTGGTCCAGGAATTCGGTGAAGGTCACGCGGAAGCTCGACACCATGGTCGAGACGCCGATATTGGCGGCCATCGCCAGCAGGAGCGCCATCAGCGCCAGGCTCAGCCCCGAAAGCTGCTGGCGCGTGTCGGCCCAGAACCATTGCCACAGCGCCGCGCGGGTGCGGCGTTCGACCCGCGTCAGAAGCCAAGACAGCACCGGCGGCAGCGCGAGCGCGGCACCGATCAGCAGGCAGCCGAGCATCGCGAAGGCCGCCACCAGCCCGTCGCCCGCGACCGCCAGCGCGCCCGCCACCGCCAGCAGCAGGACCGCCACGGCGGCCTGCCAGCGCCGGGCGCGGGCGCCCGACAGTGCCCATGCGCGACCGCCTCCGGCGGACAGGATCGGCATTCGTGCGATCCGCCACAGCGCATCGGCCGAGGCCAGCGCCGCGCCGCCGACCGCGATCGCGAGGCCCGACAGCCACCAGTCCGGGCGCAACTGCACCCCGCCCGACACCTGCGCTCCGTAAAGCCCCTCGATCGTCGCGGCGACGTTTGGCAGCAGCGCCGCGGCGATCACGTATCCCAGCGCCACGCCGATGGTGCCGGCGATCAGCGCCAGCGCCAGAAGCTCGGCGGCCATCAACGCGATCAGCCGTTTCAGCGGCATCCCGAGGCTGCGCAACGTGCGGACCATGCCGCGGCGCTGCTCGAAGGCGAGGCCGATCGCGCCGTGCACGATGAACAGGCCGACGGCAAAGCTCAGCAGGCCGAAAGCGGTCAGGTTCAGGTGAAAGCTGTCGGTCAGGCGGCCGACATCCGACGTGCCCTGCGCGGGTTGGCGCACCAGCCCCAGCGCCAGCTCGTCGAGCGGTGGCAGGCCCAGCGGTTGGGTGTCGCCGACCACGAAACGGCTGATCCGCCCGTCGAGCCCCAGCAGGCGCTGAGCCTTGCCGATGTCGGTCAGCGCGGTGCCCGGGGCGATGGCGGACTCTTCGGTCACGGGTTCCTGCCGGTCGCGCAGGATCCGCGCGGCGTCCGGAGCCGCGATCAGCGGCGGATCGGCAAGGAAGCCCGCGAGATCATCTTCCGCTTCACCACCGACGGGGCCCAACCCCTCGGGCGCGGTCAGCGGATCGAGGCCCACGATCCGCACGGTGCCGCCCTCGTCCCGCAGCCGCCCCTCGACCACCGGCGAGACCTGCCAGCCGGCGCGGCGCAGCGCGATGTAAACCGATTGCTCGACCGTCTCGCCCGCGGCGGGAAGCAGCTGGTCGTAGCGACCCTGTCCCAGCGTGTCCGCTGCCGCGTCGTAACTTGCCCGGGCCTCGGCGTTGATTGCCTGCACGCCGGACCACAGAGCGGTGGCCATCGCCAACCCCGCGACCAGCGTGAACAATTGCAGCGGGTTGCGCCGCCAGTGCGACCACAGGGCCTGAAGCCCGGCGCGGGTCATGCCAAGCGGCCGCGCGTCAGGTGCGCGCGCCGGTCCATTCGCGCCGCCAGCGTGGGCGAATGCGTGACCATCAGCAACGCGGCACCGGTCTCGGCTACCAGCTCCAGCATCTGGTCCAGCACCTGCCCGGCGGTCGCCTCGTCGAGGTTGCCGGTCGGCTCGTCGGCCAGCACCAGCGCGGGCGCGGCAGCCAAGGTGCGTGCGATCGCCACCCGCTGCTGCTGCCCGCCCGACAGTTGCTCGGGGTATTTCCGCAACTGCGCCCCCAACCCCAGCGCATCGGCCAGCCTATTCGCACGGTCGGAATCGTACCGATCCGCAAGGCGCGCCTGGAAGGCGATATTCGCTGCCACGTCCAGCGACGGGATCAGGTTGAACTGCTGGAAGATCAGCCCGACCGTGCCGCGTCTCAACCCCGCCCGTCCGCGATCGTCCAATTCGGTCACGTCCTGCCCGTTGAGCCGGATGGTCCCGGAATCGGCGGTGTCGAGCCCGCCCACCAGGTGCAGCAGCGTGCTCTTGCCCGACCCGGACTCGCCGGTCAGGGCTAGGGTGCCGCCCGCTTCCAGCGACAGGTCGACGCCCTGCAGCACCGGCACCGGGCCGTCGGCACCGGTATAGGACTTGGTCACGGACTCGAGCGCGAGCAGCATGGCTTCTCCTTTCGAGGGGTAGCTATTGCGGTGTCCCGCAAGGGAAAGGGCCCGGTGCGCCCGCGCCGGGTCGCAACGTCGCGCCGTGCAAAAGTGGACATTCGACGCGCTTGCGCCTACCAGACTCGAAGCGCGTTCCGGCCCCTAAGGTCGTCGGCGGGCGCCGGGACACGAACGGACGGCAGACCAGACGAGAGCGCCCGCGCTTGGCAATCCTTGAGACCTTCTCGACCTGCATGCAATCGACCGACTGGTCGGGCGTGTCGATCGCCGCGCTGATGCTGGCGGTCTCGCTGCTGCCGCTCTCGCTGTGGCTGGTAGCGTTCCAGCGGTTCCCCGGCCGGACCGCCCTGTTCATGGCCAATCTCGGCATGCTGTGGTGGCTGTTCTTCGCCGCGTTCGAGCTGTCGGTCGACATGCTGGGGTGCAAGCTGTTCTTCGGTGGGCTCATCCACACCGGGATCACGTTGGTGCCCACGGCGTGGCTGATCTTTCTGATCGCGCACAAGCAGGGCCAGCCGCCGTTCACCCGACCGGTGCGCCTGTTCCTGTACCTCGTCGTGCCCGCCGCCGTCAGCGCGCTGGCGCTGACCAGCCCGGCGCACGGGCTGTTCTACGGCCCCGACACGCGGCTGGTCGACGGCGAGGTCCTGCACGACCGCGGCATCGGCTTCGTCGCGGCGGCGGCGTATCTCTATTTCTTCCTGATCTGGGCGCTGTTCATCCTGGTGCGCGCCTACCGCGAGGGGGCGCGCTACCAGCGCCCCCAGGTCGTGCTGCTGCTGGCGGTCACCGGCATCCCGATCGTCGGCAACCTGGCCTACACGCTCGGGGGGTTCAGCCTGGCCGGCTACGATCCCACGCCGTTCCTGTTCGCGGTGGCGGTGGGGGCTTACGTCATCATGCTGCTGGGCGGCGGCGCGCTGAACGTGTCGGCGATCGCGCGCAGGCAGGTGATCGACACGCTGCCGCAGGCGATCTTCGTCGTTACGCGCGAGGACGAGATCATACCATCGAATGCCGCCGCCATGCGGATGCTGGCCGAAGAGGTCGACCACCGCGGGGACGAGAGCGATCCCGAGATCGTCGAGGACCTGATCGCCCGCTTCCACGCCTGCCGCGACACCGAGGGCCGGCGGCTTGCCTCAGAGGCGTTCGGCCTGCGCTACTACGATTTCTCGGTCGATCCGGTCCGTCCGGTCTTCGGTCCCGTCCACGAGCCGCTGGGCTGGCTGTTCTCGGCCCAGGACGTCAGCGTGTCGCGGGCGCGGGAACGCGCGCTGGAGCGCATCGCCCGTCGCACCGAGACCGCGCGCCGGCAGGCCGAGACCTCGGCGCAGCTTGATCCGCTGACCGGCCTGCTGAACCGGCGGGCGCTGGGGCGGCGCTTCGACGTCATGGCGGCCAGCGGCCAGCCGCTGGCCGCGGCGGTGCTGGACGTGGACCACTTCAAGGCGATCAACGACCTGCACGGACACGACTTGGGCGACCTGGTGCTGGTCAACCTGTCGCGGGCCTTGCGCGCGCGCTTCCGCGAGGCCGACGCCGTGTTCCGGTTGGGAGGCGAGGAGTTCCTGGTCCTGGTCGCCGGCGCCGAGGAACAATCGTTGCTGCTGAGGCTGGCCGACGTCCGAAACGTGGTCGGCCGAGCGGTCGACGTGCACAACCTGACCGTGCCGGCGATCGGCTTCTCGGCCGGAATCGCGCGCCTGCCCGACGACGGCACCGATTTCGAGGCGCTCTACCGCGCGGCCGACTCGCGCCTTTTGACCGCCAAGTCCGACGGCCGCGACCGCGTGGTCACGGCTGCGCGCAGCATGGTCTGGTCGGCGGTCGGGGCTCCGCCGGACGGCCCGCAGGGGCCGCGCTAGCGTTTCATTAAGGTCTCGGGGCGTACAGTTTCCGTAGAATCTGGTCGGGTTACGCATGCTGATATCGCCCTCGCAGTTCCGGATGCGCGTTCTTGTCGTGGATGACGATGCCGCGAACCTCGAGATCTGCGCCGCCTACCTGGCCGAGCTGGGCCATACCGACGTGACGACCGCCGCCGGTGCCGCCGAGTGCCTGGCGGCCGTGGACTCGGCGCTGCTGCCGTTCGATTGCCTGCTGGTGGACATCCAGATGCCCGGCCTGAGCGGGATCGACGTGACGCGCCAGCTGCGCGCCCGACCCGGCTACGAACGGACGCCGATCCTGATGATCACCGCGCGTACGCACGAATCGGCGATCAAGGATGCGTTCGATGCCGGCGCGACCGATTTCATTTCCAAGCCGGTCGCGTTGCGCGAACTGCGCGACCGGATCGAAGGTGCCGTGGGCCTGTTGCACGAGGGCGATCGCCTGGACACGCTGCGCGCGGTGATGAACCACAGCGACTGGCACGACCTGTCGCGACTCGGCTTCCACGAACCCGCGCCGCTGCCAAGGACCGAGATGCTCGTGGATTTCGCGGCGCTGCAGAACATGGTGCAGGTCAAGACGCGACTGGGCGTGATGAACTCTTCCGCGCTGTGTTTCCACATCGAGAATGGCCGCACGCTGTTCGACGCACTCGAACGGCGGGCCTTCGTCGATCTGCTGGCTGACGTGGCCGATACGGTGATCGACGTGATGCGGCCCATGCGCCCGACGCTCGCCTATGCGGGGCGCGGCGATTTCGTTGCCCTTCTGGCCGACGCGCGCTCGATCGAGGGCGACATGATCGGGCAGGCGATCGACGCCGCGATGACGACGCTGCATCATTTCGCGGGCCACGCGCCGGATCTGTGCCCGCGCCTGCGCGTCGGCGCGATGGTGCGTCCCGAACGGCACGATGCGATGGCCGGTTACGATCTGCTGGCCCGCGCCCGTGGTGCCGTCCGCCGGCTCGACGCGGCCTGATATGCCGTGAATGAGCCCGAGGGGCTGACCCAACGCTTGGCTGGCGCGCGGCGCGGGCTGATCGCGCGCCTTCCGGGGCATGTCGACGCGCTGACCGAGGCGCGGCAAGCGATGCCTTTCACGAACGGAGTTCGGGCCGATGTGGCCGGCCGCGTTCATCTGCTGTCCGGCACCGCGCGCACGCTCGGGCTGGCCCTGCTCGACACCCGCCTGATCGACATGCAGGCCGCGCTCGATGCCGCCGGCAAAGTGCCCGAGGCCGAGCGCCATCGCCTGATACTCCCGTCGCTCGATGCTCTACTGGACGAGATGCGACGCTTGGTTGCGGAAGAGGGAATGTAGCGGACGCTGTGTGGGCGAGGGCCTGCATCAGTCACTCGCGGCCGCTCTGCGGCACATGCTTACGTTCCCGTGGCCGCCTGTTGGGCGCTGCTGCGCCCAGTCAAGGTTCGGATTGCGGACACGAAGGACGACATGTCCAAGGGCTTGGTCGCGTAGAAATCCGCCTCTCCCACATCCCGCCGGCCGAACCGCGCGCGGTCGGTCTCGCCCGAGGCCAAGACCATCGGCGTGTCCCGGTTCGCGGATCGCCCGCCGCGTAGGGCCCGGATGACGCGATCGCCGGGGATGCCGGGCATGTTGCGGTCGAGGATCATCAAGCCGTAGGTCTGCGTGAGGCCCGCCATCAAAGCCGCGCGACCATCGGTGGCCACCTGCACCTCGAACGCGGGGTCTGCGACGCGCAGGAACTCGGTCAGGATCTCGCGCGCGATCTCGTCGTCGTCGGCGATCAGAACCCGGCAATTCGACGGGTCCGCGGGTGGCGAAGGCTCAATTTCCCGGTCAACGTCGCGCTCCGCGACGAGCCGCGATGCCACGCCGACCAGATTCGACCGGCCGAAGGGCTTCGCCAGAACCGCATCGAAACCGGCCGCGATCGACTCGACCACCTGCTCGGGCTGCACGTCTGCCGTGACTGCGAGGGCCGGGACCGGCGCAAAGCCGAGTGCGGCCTCGTGTGTGCGAAGCTCGGCCATTGCCTCGCGACCGGTCTTGCCCGGCATGTTGATGTCGAGCGCCAGGAGGTCGAAGGGCGCACCGGCGCGCCCGCGCGCCTGCTCCGTCCACCGCGCCACCACCTCTAGGCCATCGCGCGCTTCGACGCAGTGCGCGCCGGTGTGGCGCAGCATGCCGCGCAGGACGGCGAGGTTGGTTTCGCTGTCATCGGCCAGCAGAAGGCGTTTGCCGGCGAGTGCGGCTTCATGAGCGGGACCGCCGAGATGCTGCGCCCCGATCACGGAAGGCGTGGACAAGTCGCGAACCTCGCACAAGGGCAGCGTCAGGCGGAACCGCGTGCCCGCGCCGGGAGTGCTATCGACCGAGATGACGCCGCCCATGGCCGCCACCAACTCGTGCACGATGGACAGCCCGAGGCCGGTGCCGCCGTAGCGCGAGGCGATCCGGCTGTCGGCCTGCCGGTACGCCTCGAACACCGTTTCCGCCTGCTCGGGCGACATGCCGATGCCGCTGTCGGCCACGTCGATCGTCACCGGGTGGTCGGCCGGGGCCGAAAGGCGGATCGTCACGTGGCCTTGGGCGGTGAACTTGAAGGCGTTCGACACGAGGTTCTGCAGGATCTGCTGCAGGCGATGCGCGTCACCCAGGCGTGGGCGTGCCGCGCCCGGATCGGCCTTCAGCTCGAAGGCAATGCCCTTCTGCCGCGCTCGCTCGCGGTACAGGCTCATGGTCTTCTCGACAACGTCGCGCGGCACCAGCGGTGCGCTTACGAGCTCGAGCTGCCCCGCCTCGATCTTGGACATGTCGAGCAGGTTGTCGAGCATGCCGACAAGGATCTCTCCGGACGCGCGGATCGTCGTCAGCATCTCGCGCTGGCCGTCATGGTCGAGCAGCGGGTCGAGCAGTTCCGCCATGCCGAGGATACCGTTGAGCGGCGTGCGGATCTCATGGCTCATGGTGGCGAGCATGCGTCCCTTCGCGGCGCTGCCCTCGATCGCGCGCAGACGTTCGGCGTAGAGCGCGGTGACGTCGGATCCCACGCCGCGGTAGCCGAGGAACGTGCCCTCCGGATCGTGGAAGGGCGTGCCCGACAGCCGCAGCCAGACCCGCTCGCCCGTGCCGCGCTCATGCTCGAACATCGCGTCCGCGAAGGGTTCGCGGGCCTCCAATCGGGCGATCAAGGCGGCCCATTCGGCGGATCCGGTGGCGCCGGGGGCCAGCGCGTCCAGCGGCTGGTGCAGCATGCTTTGCGCCGGTCGGCCCAGCAGCTTTTCGAAGTTTTCCGACAGGTAGACGTGGCGCAGGTCGCTATCGAGTTCGAAGAACCAGTCGTCTGACACGGCGGCGATATCGAGAAACCGCTTCTCGGCCGCGTCGCGGCGGGCCATCGCCTCGGACAGACGAGCGTTGATGCAGCGCAGCGCGGCTTCGGACTCCTTGCGGCCGGTGATGTCCATCAGGACGCCGGCGACCCGCATCGCGCGGCCCGCGCCGTCGCGGGCGAGGGCGCGGCCGCGGACCTCGACCCAGACGGGTTTGCCGTCGCCGCGGATCATGCGGAACTCGTCGTCGAAGATCTCGCTCTCGCCCAGCAAAAGCGCCCGCATCGCGGCGCCGGCCCGCGC
>NZ_JBELMH010000074.1:0-16782 GCF_042096055.1 Citreimonas sp.
GAAGTGTGACACTTCTACTTTGCAGATGTGGGACATTTTAACTTTGCGCCTACATGCGGTTATCCAATAATCAGTATTATGGTAAGTGTTGAATGGCCAAGGCTTGCGATGTGTTTGCGCACTTGGTGAAGGTCGATCTGTAAATCACTGATATCAAATACCTCACTGATATCAGGACACAACCAAGCGCGAGAAGTCCAATCGTACGCGCCAGCGCATCCCTTGTCACTCCGTGCCAGTCCACCAAGCGACACCAAGCGCCAAAGAAAATGGCCGCCGGAGCGCATCCGGCGGCCACGTCATGTCACCGGGCCGAAGCCCGTGCGCGGAAGTCCTCAGCCCTGAGCGGCCTTGGCGACCTCGGCGGCGAAGTCTTCCTGTTCCTTCTCGATGCCTTCGCCGACCTGCAGCCGGACGAAGCCGGTGATGGTGGCGCCGGCTTCCTCGGCGGCCTTCTCGACCGTCAGGTCGGGATTGACCACGAAGGCCTGGCCCAGCAGCGTGATCTCGGCCAGGTACTTCTTCATGCGGCCCTCGATCATCTTCTCGATGACCTGCTCGGGCTTGCCGGATTCGCGCGCGATGTCGATCTGCACCTGACGCTCTTTCTCGATCATGTCCTGGTCGAGCTGGTCGGCGTTCAGCGCCTGCGGGTTGGCCGCGGCGATGTGCATGGCGACCTGGCGGCCGAAGGCCTCGTCGCCGCCGGTCATTGCGACCAGCACGCCGATCTGGCCCATGCCGTCGGTGGCGGCGTTGTGCACGTAGGTCACGACCGTCTCGCCCTCGAGCTTGGCCATCCGGCGCAGCGACATGTTCTCGCCGATTGTGGCGATCTTGTCGGTGATCAGGTCGTTCACGGCCTTGCCGTCGACCTGCGCGGCCTTCAGCGTCTCGACGTCGCCCGCGTGCAGCGCGGCGCCGGCGATCTTGGCGACCATGTCCTGGAAGTCCTTGTTCTTCGCAACGAAGTCGGTCTCCGAGTTGACCTCGACCGCGACGCCCTTGCCGCCTTCGACCTTGACGGCGACGAGGCCCTCGGCCGCGGTGCGGCCCGACTTCTTGGCGGCCTTCGCCAGGCCCTTGGTGCGCAGCCAATCGACGGCGGCATCCATGTCGCCATTGGATTCGGTCAGCGCCTTCTTGGCGTCCATCATGCCTGCGCCGGTCATCTCGCGCAGTTCTTTCACCTGTGCAGCTGCGATCGCCATGTGCGGCTCTCCTTTACTGATGCGTGGGTCCCGGGGCCGGCCGTCACGCCGTGCGGCGGCCGGCCCCGGGATCAAAATGGGTGCGCGATCAGGCGCCCTGCGTCTCGGCGGCGTCCTCGGTCGGCGCATCCTCGAGCGAACCCAGGTCGACGCCCGCGGCGCCCATCTGCGCCGTCATGCCGTCGAGTGCCGCGCGGCTGACCAGGTCGCAGTAGAGCGAGATCGCCCGCGCCGCGTCGTCGTTGCCGGGGATGATGTAGTCGATGCCCGAGGGGCTGCAGTTGGTGTCGACCACGGCGACGACCGGGATGCCCAGCTTGTTCGCCTCGGCGACGGCCAGCGCCTCTTTCTTGACGTCGATGACGAACAGCATGTCCGGCACGCCGCCCATCTCGCGGATGCCGCCCAGCGAGGCCTGCAGCTTCTGCTGGTCGCGCTCCATGTTGAGGCGCTCTTTCTTGGTCATGCCCTCGGCGCCGCCGTCCATCAGCTCGTCGATCTCGCGCAGGCGGTTGATCGACTTGGACACGGTCTGCCAGTTGGTCAGCGTGCCGCCCAGCCAGCGGTGGTTCATGTAGTACTGCGCGCATTTCTCGGCCGCTTCGGCGATCGGCGCCGAGGCCTGGCGTTTGGTGCCGACGAACAGCACGCGGCCGTTCTTGGCGACGCATTCGCGGATCGCGTTCAGCGCCGCGTCCAGCATCGGGACGGTCTGCGTCAGGTCGACGATGTGGATGCCGTTGCGCGCGCCGTAGATGAACTCGCCCATGCGGGGGTTCCAGCGCTGCGTCTGGTGGCCGAAGTGAACGCCAGCTTCCAGCAGCTGACGCATGGTGAACTCGGGAAGAGCCATGCCGTTATCCTTTCCGGTTTGATGCCTCGGCGGGGGATCAGCCATTCGGCCAACCGGTGGACGTCCGGGGATGTCTCTCCCGATACGCCCGCCCCCGCCTGCGGGGTTCGTGAGCGCGCCTATAGCGGTGTTCCCGCGCGCGTGCAACCCCCGTGACCGGGCCGGCCGCCCTGCCCGGTTCGCGCTTGTGCTGACCCGCCCGCGCGCCCCACACTGGCACCGCATCCACGACCTCGAAAGGCCCCGCCATGACCGCTCCCTCCGACAAGGCCCTGGTGCCGTTCGTCTCGGTCGACCTGATGATGCAGCTGGTCCACCGGGTCGGGCTGACCGAGATGATCGCCGCCATCGCCGCCGCGATCGAGGAGGATTTCCGCCGCTGGGACGCCTTCGACAAGACGCCCCGCGTCGCCGCCCACAGCCCCGTCGGCGTGATCGAGCTGATGCCGACGGCAGACGACGCGCATTACGCCTTCAAGTACGTCAACGGCCATCCCGGCAACACCCGCGGCGGGCTGCAGACCGTCACCGCCTTCGGACTGCTGGCCGACATGACCACCGGCTACCCGCTGCTGCTGTCCGAGATGACGCTGCTGACCGCGCTGCGCACCGCCGCCATGTCCGCCGTCGCCGCGCGGCACCTGGCCCCGAAAGGCGCCACCACCATGGCGATGATCGGCAACGGCGCCCAGGCCGAGTTCCAGAGCGTCGCGATGCAGGGCCTGTGCGGCATCACGCATGTGCGCCTCTACGACACCGACCCGAAGGCGACCGAGAAATGCGCCCGCAACCTTGCCGGCACCGGCCTTACGGTCACCGCCTGCACCACGGCAGAGGACGCGCTCGAGGGCGCGCAGATCGTCACCACCTGCACCGCGGACAAACGCAACGCCACGATCCTGACCGACAACATGGTCGGCGCCGGGCTGCACATCAACGCCATCGGCGGCGATTGCCCCGGCAAGACCGAACTGGCCGAGGCGGTCCTTCACCGCTCGGACATCTTCGTCGAATACCCGCCCCAGACCCGCGTCGAGGGCGAGATCCAGCAGCTCGCCCCCGACCACCCGGTGACCGAGCTGTGGCAGGTCATCGCAGGCACCGCGCAGGGCCGCCGCTCGGCCGACCAGATCACGCTCTTCGACAGCGTGGGCTTCGCGATCGAGGATTTCAGCGCGCTGCGCGTGGTGCGCGACAAGGCGGTCGAAACCGGGCTGCACATCCCGCTCGACCTGCTGGCCGATCCCGACGATCCGCGCGACCTCTACGGGATGCTGTCGCGCGCGGCGCCGGCGTCCTGACGCGCGTGACAGGCCACGCGCGATCGGGCATCAAGCGCCAGTGACAGCCCCCGCGCGCCGATCCGGCCCGCAGACCATCCCGGAGCGCCCGCGATGACCAACCGCCTCGCCCTGATCCTCGGCGCGCTCGTGCTGGCCGCGATCGGCGCCGACATCGCCCTTCAGGACGGCCGCGCGCTGCTGTTCCTGGCGCGCAAGCTGCTGGTTCTCATCGACTGGATGGCCTTCTGGCGCTAACGGCCGCCCGGCTGCCTTGACTTTCACGCATCCGTTTGGTCGTTGGAGCCGAGCCGCACGACCGCCCGCCCCGCGCATCCGCGCCACGCAGGCCAGATCACCGGTCCGCATCCGGCGGGCCCAATGGAGAAGGGAAAGAGCATGACCGTCAAAGTCGCCATCAACGGGTTCGGCCGCATCGGCCGCAACATCCTGCGCGGGATCGTCGAATCCGGGCGCGAGGACATCGAGGTGGTCGCGATCAACGATCTCGGCCCGGTCGAGACCAATGCCCACCTGCTGCAATACGACAGCGTGCACGGCCGCTTCCCCGTCGAGGTCAAGACCGGCGATGACACGATCGACGCCGGGCGCGGCCCGATCCGCGTCACCGCGATCCGCAACCCGGCCGAACTGCCCTGGTCCGACGTCGACATCGCGCTGGAATGCACCGGGCTCTTCACCGACCGCGACAAGGCCGCCGAGCACCTCAAGAACGGCTCGAAGCGCGTGCTGATCTCGGCGCCCGGCAAGGATGCCGACGCGACGGTCGTCTACGGCGTCAACCACGAGATCCTTGCGCCCGAGCACAAGGTCGTCTCGAACGCGTCGTGCACCACGAACTGCCTGTCGCCTGTGGCAAAGGTCCTGCACGAGGCCATCGGCATCACCCGCGGCTTCATGACCACGATCCACAGCTACACCGGCGATCAGCCGACGCTGGATACGATGCACAAGGATCTCTACCGCGCGCGCGCCGCGGCGATGAACATGATCCCGACCTCGACCGGGGCCGCCAAGGCCGTGGGCCTCGTGCTGCCCGACCTCAAGGGCAAGCTCGACGGCGTCGCGATCCGCGTGCCGACGCCGAACGTCTCGGTCGTCGACCTGACCTTCGAGGCGTCGCGCGCCACCTCCGAGGACGAGATCAACGACCTGATCCGCAAGGCCGCCGGCGACGGCCCGCTGAAGGGCGTGCTGGGCTTCACCGACGGCAAGCTGGTGTCCACCGACTTCAACCACGATCCGCGCAGCTCGATCTTCGCCACGGACCAGACCAAGGTGATGGACGGCACGATGGTCCGCATCCTGACCTGGTACGACAACGAATGGGGCTTCTCGAACCGCATGGCCGACGTCGCCGTCGCCATGGGCAAGGTCGCCTGAGCCACGCGCCTTTCGCCGCGCATGCAAGGGCCGTCCTTCGGGGCGGCCCTTTTGCGTGGCGGCTTGGCAGGGTGGCGTGCCCTGCCCCGCGGGATCAGCCCCGCCTGGTCGGCGGCTGCACCATGTCGCGGGCGGCCCGGTAGGCCAGGCTCGCCTCGGCGGTGCGGGCCTGCGGCTGGGGCGCGGGGTTCGACGGCAGGCCCGTCAGCGACCCCGACGCCGCCGCCATGGGGCGGGCGGCGGCGACCGGCGGCGGGGTATTGCCAGGTTTGCGCGGCTGCGGCCGCGACGGCGATCCGTTCAATGCGATCTGCATGCAAGAAACTCCAGTCGCCCCGGCGCCCGCGATGGCTGGCTGACGCAGCGGCAAAAATGCTTTCCCATGCATTAACCCTGCCACGACGTGGTTACCAAACGGTTAGGATCGGCCGCCCGGCCTCCTCGTGCCGCGCGCTCTGCCCGTTCGCCATGCAAAAACCGCAGGGCGGCCTTGTCGTTTTCGGGCGTTGTGCTGCGACGCAGCATGTCTAGGTTTCCGCTAACGGAAGGCGGGAAAGCCCAGGAAGAGCCCCCCGCCGGAAACATCACGGACAGGAGTTCCGACATGACCATGTTCACCGACCTGCGCGCCCGCATGGCGCGCCGCGCCCGCTATCGCCAGACCGTGTACGAACTGCGCCGCCTGCCGATCGACGTCAAGCTCGACCTCGACATCGCCGGGATCGAGGATCGCGTCGCGCGCCAGGCCGTCTACGGCTGACGACCTGCGGCCGCGTCAGGCGAACCGCTGGCGCAGCGCCTCGTGCACCGGGGGCGTGACGAACTTCGACACGTCGCCGCCCAGCCGCGCGATCTCCTTGACAAGCTTCGAGGCGATGGCCTGGTGCCGCGCCTCGGCCATCAGGAACACCGTCTCGATCCGGTCGTCGAGCGCGCGGTTCATGCCCACCATCTGGAACTCGTATTCGAAATCCGCGACCGCGCGCAGGCCGCGCACGATGATCTGCGCGCCCACGTCGCGGGCGCAGTCGATCAGCAGGTTCTCGAACGGGTGCACCACGATCTCGACGCCGGTCTGCTCGGCGAGGCTGGCGCATTCCGCCTCGATCATCCGCACCCGGTCCTCGAGCTCGAACAGCGGGCCCTTGTCGCGGTTGATCGCGACGCCGATCACCAGCCGGTCGACCAGCTGCGTGGCGCGCCGGATGATGTCGATATGCCCGTGCGTGATCGGGTCGAACGTTCCCGGGTAAAGGCCGATGCGCATGGGGCGTGTCCCTCGTCATGTCCTGTGCGGCCGCGACGCAACAAGATTGCGCGCCCGATTGCAAGCGGGAAACGTCGTGATCGTCGCGCGCGGCCCCGGCCCCGCGCCCGCGTCAGTGACCCATGATCATCCCTTCGAGGGCATTCTTCTCCATCGCCAGCTCGCCCAGCTTGGCCTTGACCACGTCGCCTTGGGTGATCAGCCCGACCAGCCTGCCGTCCTCGACCACCGGCATGTGGCGGAACCGCCCCTCGGTCATCGCGGTCAGCACCTGGTCGGCATCCTCGGTGCGCGCGCAGGTGTGGATCTTCTTCGTCATGTAGGTCTCGGCCGTGTCCGACAGGCAGCTTGCGCCCCTGGCGGCCAGTTCGCGCACGATGTCGCGTTCCGACAGGATGCCGTCGATCCTCGCGCCGTCCGCCGACACCACGACCGACCCGATGCGATGCTCGGCCAGGACGCGCGCCACCTCGGCGATCTGCGTCTCCGGCCTGACCGTCACGACCCCGTCCGAGCCCTTGCTCTTGAGGATGTTCTGCACCTGCATGAGGACCTCCATTCCCTAGCGTGAGGTCCAGCGTCCCCCGCGCGCCCCGCACCTGTCAAGCGCCGCGCGCCTCCAGCCGCGCGCATTCCGCCCGCAGGCCCGCCACCAGCGCCTCGGCCAGCCGGGCCTGGCGCGGCAGCCGCGCGTCGTCGGCGTGGCGCACCAGGTAGAAGGCACGCGCCAAGCGCACCGTCTCGGGCAGCACGCGCACCAGGTCGGGCGCGGCCGGCAGCGCGAAGTCGTGCACGATCCCCAGCCCCGCGCCCGCGCGCAGCCACTGGAACTGCACCGAGACCGAGTTCGACGCCAGCGTCACCCGCTCGACCCCCAGCGCGCCCAGGTAATCCAGCTCGCGGTCGAAAATCATGTCGGGGATGTAGCCCACCACCCGGTGCGCGCGCAGGTCCTCGACCGACCGGATCGGCGGATGCGCGTCCAGATACCCGCGCGTCGCCGCCAGGTGCAGGTGGTAGTCGGTGATCTTCTGCACCGTCAGCCGCCCGGCGGTGGGCGCGCTGACCGCGATCGCCATGTCCGCCTCGCGCCGCGACAGGTTCACCACGCGCGGCAGCGCGACGATCTGCAGGTCCAGATCCGGGTTCTCGGCCGCGATCCGCGCGCAGACCTGCGGCAGCAGGAAGTTCGCGCAGCCGTCCGGCGCGCCGATGCGCACCTGCCCCGACAGGCCCTGATCGGCCCGGCCGCGCACCGCGTCCTCGCCGGCGGCCATCGCCTGTTCGGCCGCCTCGGCATGGCCCAGCAGCCGCGCGCCCGCCTCGGTCAGCGCGTAGCCCTGCGGGCTTTTCGCGAACAGCGGCGCGCCCAAGGCCCGCTCCAGCCGCGCGATGCGCCGGCCCACCGTGGCCGGGTCCATCCGCAGGCGCCGCCCCGCCGCCGACAGCGTCGCATCCCGCGCCGCCGCCAGGAAGATGCGCAGGTCGTCCCAGCTTTCGCTCATCCGTCTTCCCCTCGGCCCGTCTTGCATTTCTGCAATACCTTTTTGCCAGATTGCGTCTGGCGCCCGCAACCGTGCAAGCCTACTCTCCCGCCCGACTGACAGGAGGACGACATGACCGATCTTTCCCACTACATCGACGGCGCCCGCAGCGCCGGCACCTCGGGCCGTTTCGCCGACGTGATGAACCCCGCCACCGGCGAGGTGCAGGCGCGCGTGCCGCTCGCCACCAAGGCCGAGCTCGACGACGCCGTCGCCCGCGCCGCCGAGGCGCAGAAGGGCTGGGCCGCCACCAACCCGCAGCGCCGCGCCCGCGTGATGATGAAGTTCGGCGCGCTCATCAACGAGCACATGGACGAATTGGCCGAGCTGGTCAGCCGCGAGCATGGCAAGACCCTGCCCGACGCGCGCGGCGACGTGCAGCGCGGGCTGGAAGTGGTCGAGGTCTGCATGGGCGCGCCCGCGATGCTGAAGGGCGAGTACACCGACAACGGCGGCCCGGGGATCGACCTCTATTCGATGCGCCAGCCGCTGGGCGTCGTGGCCGGCATCACGCCGTTCAACTTCCCCGCCATGATCCCGCTGTGGAAGATGGCGCCGGCGCTGTCCTGCGGCAACGCTATGATCCTCAAGCCGTCCGAGCGCTGCCCCTCGACCTCGCTGCGCCTGGCCGAACTGCTGAAAGAGGCCGGCCTGCCCGACGGCGTGCTGCAGGTCGTCAACGGCGACAAGGAAGTCGTCGACGCGATCCTCGACAACGAGACCGTGCAGGCGGTGGGCTTCGTGGGCTCGACCCCGATCGCGCAGTACATCTATGGCCGCGCGGCGACCAACGGCAAGCGCGCGCAGTGCTTCGGCGGCGCCAAGAACCACATGATCATCATGCCCGACGCCGACCTCGACAAGGCGGCCGACGCGCTTGTGGGCGCGGGCTACGGCGCCGCGGGCGAACGCTGCATGGCGATTTCGGTCGCCGTGCCGGTGGGTGAAAAGACCGCCGACGCCCTGCGCGAACGCCTGATCCCCCGCGTCGAGAAGCTGAAGGTCGGCCCCTATACCGGCGGCGACGACGTGGATTTCGGTCCCGTCATCACCAAGCAGGCCGAAGAGCGCATCCGCGGCCTGATCGAATCCGGCGTCAAGGAAGGTGCCGACCTCGCCGTCGACGGCCGCGGCTTCAAGATGCAGGGCTACGAGAACGGCTATTTCATCGGCCCGTCCTTCTTCGACCACGTCAAGCCCGAGATGGAGATCTACCGCGAAGAGATCTTCGGCCCGGTCCTGTCCCAGGTCCGCGCCGAGACCTACGAGGACGCGCTGAAGCTGACCATGGACAACCCCTATGGCAACGGCACCGCGATCTTCACCGCCGACGGCGACACCGCGCGCGACTTCGCGCACCGCGTCAACGTCGGCATGGTCGGCATCAACTTCCCGATCCCGGTGCCGCTGTCGTACCACACCTTCGGCGGCTGGAAGAAATCGGCCTTCGGCGACCTCAACCAGTACGGCCCCGACGCCTTCCGTTTCTACACCAAGACCAAGACCGTCACCGCGCGCTGGTTCTCGGGGATCAAGGAAGGCGGCGAGTTCCACTTCAAGCAGATGGACTGAGCCTTCGGGTTCAACCGGATCACGGGCCGCGGCGTCTGCCGCGGCCCGTTTCGCGTCGGCGGTATCGCGCTCACGAAGCTGTCAGGGTGTGACGCGACGTCACAGGCCGCCGACACCGTTGCGCGCCGCCTGCGCCGTCGATAATGAGGCCGCCGGGGTCGGGCCGGTCGGCTGGTCCCTGCACCCGTTCCCGTCATCGGACGCCACCTGACGAACGTTCAAGCCGCGCGACCGCCACGACAGCCCCTCGGGAATATCTGCATGTCCTTCCCCTTCAAGATCGATTCCGGCACGCAGGTCGTGCATGTCCGCTTCACGGGTCTGCTCGACCTTCAGGCCGTGTTCGAAGGGTTCGCCGCCTACCTCGCGCACCCGCTCCAGCGCGCCGGGCAAAGCTGCCTGGTGGACCTGTCGCGGGTCGAGCGGTTCGCCATCGACTTTCCCGGCGTGTGCGACGTCGTCGATCGCCTGAAGACGGTGCAGGATTCGCGCTCCGCCTCGGACCGCGAAGGCGCCGCGCCGCGCCACGCCCTCTATGCTCCCAGCGACATCGCCTTCGGCACCAGCCGCATGTACCAGAGCATCGCGCAGGGCGTGCTGAGGGCCGAGATCGGCGTCTTCCGCGACCTCGCCGAGGCGCACCGCTTCCTCGACCTCGAGGTCGCGGTGAGCTGAACCGGGGCCTTCGCGGCACCCACTCGCGGGGGCAATCGTTGACGGAAGATGAATCCGTCTCTGCAAGCCATTGATTTTCTTAGGGCGCACGTCTGTCCCATCGTGGGACACCGGTTCCGAGCCCGCTGGACCTGCTCGCGCCCGCGCCCTATGAAGGCGCCATGAGAACCGCGATCGCCACCTCCGACTACTTCGTCCTCGGCGAGACCTTCATCAACCGCCATATCGAGCATCTCTTCGGCGGCGACACCGTGGTCGTCGCGGGCCGCCACAACGGCCAGGATCCCTACGGCAAGCCCCTCTTCGTCCGCCGCGCGAAGCTCTCGACCCGCGACCGGCTGGCCGCACCCTTCGCCGCGCTCTCGGGCGCCGCGCTGCACGGCACGTCCCGTCTGCCCTTCGGCGACAACCGCCGCCACCTCGCCGATTTCCTGCGCGACCAGCGCGTCGAGGCGATCCTGGCCGAGTTCGGCACCCAGGCTCTGGTGGTGGCCAAGCTGGGCAACGACCTGGGGATCCCCGTCTTCTCGTACTGGCGCGGCACCGATGCCAGCCGCGCGCTTCGCTCGCGCCAGCGGGTGCGTTCGTACCGGCTGATGATGCCGCGCCTCGCCGGCATCTTCTCGGTCTCGCAATTCCTGCTCGACAACCTCGCCGCGCACGGCGTGCGCCACCCCAACGCCCACGTCGTCCCCTCGGGCGTCGACGTCCGCCGCTTCGCCCCCGCCGAGAAGGTGCGCGGCTCGTGCCTCGCCGTGGGCCGCATGGTCGAGAAGAAGGCGCCGCAGGTCACCTTGCGTGCCTTCGCCGCCGCCGCGCAGGGCCGCGAGGCGCACCTGACCTTCATCGGCGACGGCCCGCTGCTCGACCCCTGCCGTGCGCTGGCCGCCGAGTTGGGCGTCGCCGACCGCGTCACCTTCACCGGCGCCCTGCCCCACGACTCCGTGCGCGAGCACCTGATGCGGACCGAGATCTTCCTGCAGCACTCGGTCACCGCCAAGGACGGCAACACCGAGGGCCTGCCCACTGCCATCCAGGAGGCGCTGGCCTGCGGCTGCATCACCCTGTCAACGCGCCATGCCGGCATCCCCGAAGCGGTCGAGCACGGCGTGAACGGGCTTCTGGTCGACGAATGGGACGAGGCCGGCTTTGCCGCGCAGCTGGGCGAGTTGCTCGACACCGCCGACCGCAGCGCCATGACCCGCGCCGCGCGGCAGACCGCCGAGACCCGCTTCGACAACGCTGCGCTGATTGCCCGGGTCGAGGCCGTCATGCGCGACACCGTGGCCGGGCGCGCCTGACGCTGCGTCCTTGCATCCGGGCAGCACCTGTGCACAATCTGAACAAGCGTTCAATTCGCGCGCCGCGTTGCGCGCCGGGCTGATCGCAGCGTTGCCGCAACGGGAAGGGAGGCCCGCCATGGATTTCGCCCTCAGCGAGGAACAGCAGGCCATCTTCGACATGGCGCACGCCTTCGGGCAGGAGCATATCGCCCCCCACGCCCGCGCGTGGGAAGCGCAAGGCACGATTCCCAAGGACCTCTGGCCCAGGCTGGCCGAGCTTGGCTTTGGCGGGCTCTACGTTTCGGAAGAGGCGGGCGGCGCCGGGTTGTCGCGTTTGGACGCGACGCTGGTGTTCGAGGCGCTGTCGATGGCCTGCCCCTCGGTCGCGGCCTTCCTGTCGATCCACAACATGTGCGCCAAGATGCTCGACGCCTACGGTTCGGACGATCTGAAGGCGCGCTGGATGCCCGGCGTGCTGTCGATGGAGACGGTGCTGTCCTACTGCCTGACCGAACCCGGCTCGGGCTCGGACGCGGCGGCGCTGAAGACCCGCGCCGAGAAGACCAACGAGGGCTGGCGTCTGAACGGGACCAAGGCCTTCATCTCGGGAGGTGGCTATTCCGACGCCTACGTGACGATGGTCCGCACCGGCCAGGACGGGCCCAAGGGCATCTCGACCGTAATCGTGCCGGCGGATGCACCCGGCCTCAGCTTCGGCGCGCTCGAGGACAAGATGGGCTGGCGCAGCCAACCGACCGCGCAGGTGCAGTTCGACGATTGCCTGACCGGTCTCGACAACCTCGTGGGCGAGGAAGGGCGCGGCTTCTCCTACGCCATGGGGGGCCTCGACGGCGGGCGGCTGAATATTTCGGCCTGCTCGCTGGGCGCCGCGCAGGCGGGGCTGGACGCGACGCTGGTCTACATGCGCGACCGCAAGGCCTTCGGCCAGTCGATCGACCAGTTCCAGGCGCTGCAGTTCCGCCTCGCCGACATGGAGATCGAGCTTCAGGCCGCGCGCACCTTCCTGCGCCAGGCGGCGTGGAAGCTCGACACCGGTGCGCCCGACGCGACCAAGTTCTGCGCCATGGCCAAGAAGTTCGTGACCGAGGCCGGCAGCCGCGTAGTCGACCAGTGCCTGCAACTGCACGGTGGCTACGGCTACCTGGCCGATTACGGGATCGAGAAGCTGGTACGGGACCTGCGTGTGCACCAGATCCTCGAGGGCACGAACGAGATCATGCGCCTGATCGTGGCGCGCCAGATGCTGGCGCGCTGAGCGTCGTTCTGGTTCAAATACTCCGGGGGTGAGGCGCCGCGCGCGCCGAGGGGGCAGCGCCCCCTGCCCCGTTCCGACCGAAGGGCCGCCACATGACCGACGACATCCACATCCGCACCGAGGGCCGCGCCGGCCGCGTCACCTTCACCCGGCCGAAGGCGCTCAACGCGCTGACGCACGACATGTGCCTCGCGCTCGACGACGCGCTGAAGGCCTGGGCCGACGACGACGCGGTCGCGCTGGTGCTGATCGACGCCGAGGGCGACAAGGCGTTCTGCGCCGGCGGCGACGTGGCGGCGATGTACCACGCCGGCAAGGCTGGAGACCAGGACGCCCCGCGCCGCTTCTGGCGCGAGGAATACCGCATGAACGCGCGCATCGCCGAGTACCCCAAGCCGATCGTCTGCCTGATGCAGGGCTTCGTGATGGGCGGCGGCGTGGGCGTGTCGGGCCATGCCAGCCACCGCGTCGTCTGCGACACCAGCCGCGTGGCGATGCCCGAATGCGGCATCGGCTTCGTGCCGGACGTGGGCGGCACGCTGCTGCTGGCCCGCGCGCCGGGGCGGCTGGGCGAGTACCTCGGCCTCACCGCCGCACGTATGGGGCCGGGCGACGCGATCCACGCGGGCTTTGCCGACGCCTACGTGCCGCAGGACCGGTGGGCCGACCTTGCGCGCGCGCTGTGCGACACCGGAGACGTGGCGCAGATCGCCGCGCTGGCCGAGTCCGCGCCCGCCTCGGACATGGCCGCGCAGCAGGAGCGCATCGACGCGCTCTTCGCCGGCACCCGGATCGAGGATGTGCTGAACGCGGTCGCGGCCGACGACAGCGACCTTGCACAGGACGCCGCAAAGGCGATGACGCGCAACGCGCCGCTGTCCATGGCGCTCACGCTCGACATGGTCCGGCACATGCGCGCGCCCGACCGCACCGTCCGCGACGCGCTGGCGACCGAGTACCGCGTCGCGCACCGGATCATCGAGCACGGCGATTTCCTCGAAGGGGTGCGCGCGGCGCTGATCGACAAGGACCGCAACCCGCGCTGGCGATACGCCGGCGGCCGCGTGCCGGACGACGCCGTGACGGGGATGCTGGCGCCGCTCGGCGCCGACGAGTGGGATTTCAACGGAGGCTGACATGCAGATCGGATTCATCGGGCTTGGCAACATGGGCGCGCCCATGGCCGCGAACCTCGCCAAGGCGGGCCACGCCGTCACCGGCTTCGACGTGGCGGGCCTGACGGCCGAGGGCGTGACCCAAGCCTCCAGCGCCACCGAGGCCGCGAGTGGCGCCGAGGTGGTGATCACCATGCTGCCCAACGGAGACATCCTGCGGAAGGTCGCGGACGAGGTCATCCCGGCCATGGAATCCGGCGCGGTGCTGCTCGATTGCTCGACCGTCGACGTGGACAGCGCCCGCGCCGTGGCCGAGCAGGCGCGCGCCGCGGGTCTCGGCGCGCTCGACGCGCCTGTGTCGGGCGGCGTGGGCGGCGCCGCGGGCGGCACGCTGACCTTCATGGTGGGCGGCGACGAGGGCGCCTTCGAGACCGCGAAGCCGCTCTTCGACGTCATGGGCCAGAAGGCCGTGCATTGCGGCCCCTCGGGCAACGGCCAGGCGGCGAAGATCTGCAACAACATGATCCTCGGCGCCACGATGATCGTCACCTGCGAGGCCTTCGCGCTGGCCGACAAGCTGGGCCTGTCGCGACAGGCGATGTTCGACGTGGTCAGCACGTCCTCGGGCTATTCGTGGTCGATGAACGCCTATTGCCCCGCGCCCGGCGTCGGGCCGAAATCGCCCGCCGACAACGGCTACAAGCCCGGCTTCGCGGCGGAACTGATGCTGAAGGACCTGCGCCTCGCCGCGCAGGCGGCGGAAAGCGCCGACGCCGACACGCCGATCGGCACCGCCGCGATGGAGCTCTACCGCCGCTTCGTCGAGGACGAGGACGGCAAGGGCCGCGACTTCAGCGCCATGCTGCCGCGACTGGAATCGCGCGGACGCGGTTGATCCAGATCACATCTGGCACCGCGGACGTCGGCTAGGGTAGGCCCATCTTCACTTCATCGAGGACATGACGATGATCGAAAAGAACGTGGGCCAATCCGAACGCATGATCCGGGGTGCCATTGGCATTCTCGGCGTGGTGCTGTTCTTCGTGCTGACCGGATGGCTGCAATGGCTGGCGCTGGTCGTGGGCCTCGTGCTGCTGACGACGGCCGCTGTGGGCTGGTGTCCGCCCTACTCGCTGCTGGGCATCAACACCGCGCGCCGGCGCTGAAGCGCCGTCGGCAAGGACCGGCCGGTCGCCGCGACGGGCCGGAACGGGCAGATCATCCGGACGGTTGATCCCAGCATTCCAAGGGAGGATCCGACCATGCGCCGCCTGCTGATCGCCACCGCGCTTTGCGCGCCGTTCGCCGCCACGATGGTCCACGCCGGCAGCGTGTCGGCGCCCGCCGGCTCCACAAGCCTGCACGCCCTGCCCGGCCTCGTCACCGTGGGCAACCACGGCGGCGGAAAGGGCAACGGGAACGGAAACGGAAACGGGCCGAAACGCCTGTTGAAGGAGGGCGGCGGCCCGCCCGACAATCCCGGCCGCGGAATCGGTAATGGCAAGGGCCCGGACAAGGCCAAGGGCAACGGCCCCGGCAACAGCGCCGCCGCCAAGCAGAAGGGCAATCCCGGACGCGGCAACGCCTCGACCGACCAGCAGCGCGAGGTTTCAGACACCCCGCGGTCGCGGCCCGACACGCTGCGCGACACGGCCCCCGAGGGCCGCGACCTCGCCGACCTGATGCGACGCGGCGCGCTGGTGCTGGCAGGGCCGTCGATCCTGAGCGAACAGACGCTGTCTGACGACACGGCGCTTCAATACGCCAATTGCCCTCCGGGCCTGGCGAAGAAGGACCCGCCCTGCGTGCCGCCGGGCCTCGCCAGGCAAGGCGTGACCGCCGAGGAGTGGTTGTCGCGCGATGCGGACGCCTACGACACGCTTTACGAAGAGCGGCGCGTGGTCTGGCTGGACGGGCGCACCCTGCCCGACGATCCCCGGCCGCTCTACGACGACGCACTGGATTCAGACCGGATCGCGCGGCTCTATGGTCTCGACCCGGCACCGGAGGGGCAGCGTTATGCGGTGGTCGATGGAATGCCGGTCCTGCTCAGCGATGAGGATTACCGCACGCTCGCGCTCATCACCGACATCGCGCGGGTCCCGTCGGACGACGCCGTGCCGCGCGTCGCATCCACCGCCGCGCTGAGCCCGGAGGAGCTGCGCCGCCGCTACCGCCTGCCGCCCGCGCCCGAGGGGCAGACCTATTCGGTGGTGAACGGTCAGGTCATTGCGGTGGACGACGCGGCCTACGATATGCTGCAGCTTCTGCGCGTCGCGCGCGCGGTGCTGTAGGATCGCACCTCTGCCGGAAACGAAAAACGCCGCCAGAGCGATCCGGCGGCGTTTTTCATGCCGTTGCGATTACTCCGCCGCGACCTTGCGCGGCGCCAGCATCGGCTTGAGGTACCGGCCCGTGTGGCTTTCCGCCACCTCGGCCACCTGTTCGGGCGTGCCCGTGGCGACGATCCGGCCGCCGCCGTCGCCGCCCTCGGGGCCGATGTCGATGATGTGGTCGGCGGTCTTGATGACGTCGAGGTTGTGCTCGATCACCACGACCGAGTTCCCCTGGTCCACCAGTTCGTGCAGCACCTCGAGCAGCTTGCGCACATCGGCGAAATGCAGGCCGGTGGTCGGCTCGTCGAGGATGTAGAGCGTGCGGCCCGTGGACCGCTTGGCCAGCTCCTTCGACAGCTTCACGCGCTGCGCCTCGCCGCCCGACAGCGTCGTCGCCTGCTGGCCAACCTTGATGTAGCCGAGACCCACGCGCATCAGCGCATCCATCTTCTCGCGGATGGACGGCACCGCCTTGAAGAATTCCTGCGCGTCTTCCACAGTCATATCAAGCACATCGGCGATGCTCTTGCCCTTGAACCTAATCTCAAGCGTCTCGCGGTTGTAGCGCGCGCCCTTGCAGGTCTCGCAGGTCACGTAGACGTCCGGCAGGAAGTGCATCTCGATCTTGATCAGACCGTCGCCCTGACAGGCCTCGCAGCGGCCGCCCTTCACGTTGAAGCTGAAGCGCCCCGGTTTGTAGCCGCGCGCCTTCGCCTCGGGCAGGCCGGCGAACCAGTCGCGGATGGGCGTGAAGGCGCCGGTATAGGTGGCCGGGTTCGAGCGCGGCGTGCGCCCGATGGGCCGCTGATCGATGTCGATAACCTTGTCGAGGTGTTCGAGCCCCTTGATCGTCTCGCAGGGCGCGGGCACCTGCCGCGCGCCGTTCAGCGCCATGCTGGCGGACTTGAACAGCGTCTCGATCGTCAGCGTCGACTTGCCGCCGCCCGACACGCCGCTGACGCAGAC
>NZ_JBELMH010000075.1:0-8359 GCF_042096055.1 Citreimonas sp.
CCCGCCGCGCGTCCCGCGACGCCCGAACCCGCCGTGGCGCAGGCGCCCGAGGAGGCAACGGCCGAGACGCACGAGGCCGACGAGGATGCCGATACGCGCCCCGAGAGCCGGCCGTTGACCGCCAAGCGGGGCGAGCCGCGCCGCAAGCTGCGGATCGCGCCCCCGCGCGAGGACCCGGCCATCGCCGCGCCCGTGCGCAAGCTGTTCGCCGGACCGCCGCGCGTGCACGCGGTCGAGACGCATCCGAACGACCCGTCCCTGCGCGGCGAAGGCAGCCTGCGGGCCACCCGCCGGACGGACGAGGATCGCTAGCGCCCGGCGCGTGGCCGCGCGATCAGGGCGCGAGGTCGAGCGACAGGGCGTGGATGCTGGCCACGAGGTCGGCGCCCAGCGCCGAATGCACCGCGCGGTGCCGCGCGATGCGGCTTTGGCCGGCGAAACGTTCCGAGCGGATGACCACGTGGAAGTGGCTTTCGCCGCCCTCCTGGAAGCCGGCGTGGCCCCTGTGGCTTTCGCTGTCGTCGATCACGCTCAACTCGCGCGGCTCGAAGGCCTCGCGCAGCCGCGTCTCGATCTTCTGCGTCTTCGACATTTTTCGTCCTGCCCCCTGTAAAACCCGGACCCATAGTCTAAACTCCGGCGTCCGAGTCGAAAAGAGGTGAGCCCATGAGCAGACCAGACCCCTTCGGTTTCGACATGTCCATCAAGTCGGCCAAGAAGAAGAATCCGCGCGGCCGGCGCGGCATGTCCGGGGAACAGGAGACGTCGACGCGCGTCTGCGACCACGCGGGCTGCGAGGAGCCGGGCAAGTTCCGCGCGCCCAAGGCGCCGGACGTGCTGGATGACTTCTACTGGTTCTGCAAGGACCACGTGCGCGAGTACAACGCGCAGTGGAGCTTCTTCGACGGCAAGACCGAGGCCGAGATGAACGCGCAGTCGAGCGCCGACAAGGTCTGGGACCGGCGCACCAAGGACTGGCGCGACCCCGAGGCCAAGGCCTGGGCGCGGCTGGGCATCGAGGACCCGCACCAGGTGCTGGGCGACAATGCCACGCGCAACCCCGGCCGCAAGAAGGCCGGCGGGCGCCGCCTGCCGCCGACCGAACGCAAGGCGCTGGAGATCCTAGAGGCCGAGGACAACTGGACCAAGGCCGAGATCCGCCGGTCGTACAAGGCGCTGATCAAGGTGCTGCACCCCGACATCAACGGCGGCGACCGCAGCCAGGAGGACCAGCTGCAGCAGGTGGTCTGGGCCTGGGACCAGCTGAAGGACAGCCGCAGCTTCAAGTGAGTTCCTTACAGTATCGGGACGGCCGGGCGCTTGCCCAGCACCCTTGCCCATGACAAACTTTCCCGCACGGGAATTTGTTGATCGTACGGGGGATGTATGGGTTACAAAGAGGTTCTACCGATCTGGTGGAGCATTGTGTGGCGAGGCACGCTGGTCGGCTTTCTTGCGGGTTTTGTCGCGGGCGCCATCATCGGCTTCGCCTTCACGATTATGGGGTATGCCGAGGTTGTGGCACCCCTTTCCAGCGGCGCGGGATTGATGCTCGGAATTCTGGCAAGTCTCTGGGCAACCAAGTCGGCGCTGAACAAGCACCGCCTGCGCCCCGAGTCGATCGCCGCATAGGAAACGGCACGCGTGAACCCGAAGGGTTCGGCGACGGCCACGGACAAAAAAGGACCGCGACTTTCCAAGCCGCGGTCCAATTTGTCGTCCAGAATTGCTATCCAGATAAGACGGGCCTTGGAAATCAGGCGGAAGCCTCGCGGAAAACCAGGCTCACCCCGTTGATGCAGTGCCGCAGGCCGGTGGGCTCGGGGCCGTCCTCGAAGATGTGGCCCAGGTGCGAGCCGCAGTTCGAGCAGTGGCATTCGGTGCGGACCATGAAGAACGAGCGGTCGGGCTTGGTCTCGACCGCGGCGTCGTCGATCGCCTGCCAGTAGCTGGGCCAGCCGGTGCCGCTGTCGAACTTGTGCTCGGACGAGTAGAGCGCCTGGTCGCAGCCGCGGCAGACATAGGTGCCGGGCGTCTTGAGGTCGTGCAGCGGCGACGAGAAGGCGCGCTCGGTGCCTTCCTCGCGCATGACCTTGTATTCGAGGTCGGAGAGCATGGCGCGCCACTCCTCCTCGGTCCGGGAGACGGGAAAGTTGCCTTGTGCGGCATTGGCGGACCCGCGGCCGAGACCGAACGGCGCGAGCGCCGCCAGCGACAGGGCGGCTGTCGAGAACAGGAAATGTCTGCGTGTCATGGCGTGCTCCTTCGTTTGCGTAAAAAGATGCGCATCCGGCGCGCGCGCGACAAGGCGGGGTGTCAACACGATCGCGCGAACGTGCCGGCGGCGCGGGCTTCGGGGGGTGGGCCCGCGCCGCCGGGGGCGGGCTTATTGCTGCGGCAGCAGGACGCGGTCGATGACGTGGATCACGCCGTTCGACTGGCGCACGTCGGCGATGGTGACCTCGGCCTCGCGGCCGTTCTCGTCGACGAGGACGATGGCGTTGCCGACCATCTTGGCCTGAAGGGTGCAGCCGCCCACGGTGGGGATCGCGTGCATGCCGCCGTCGTCCGAGATCATGCCGGCGATGGCGTCGGACATGGCACTGGTGGCGACCACGTGGCAGGTCAGGATCTGCGCCAGCTGCGCCTTGTTGCGGTCCATCATAAGCGCGCTCAGGCTGTCGTCGGCGATGCGGTCGAAGGCGGCGTCGGTGGGCGCGAAGACGGTGAACGGGCCTTCGGAGTTCAGCGTGTCCACGAGGCCGGCCTGCTGCACGGCGGCGACCAGCGTCTCGTGGTCGGCCGAGTTCACGGCGTTCTCGACGATGGTGCGGCTGGCGAACATCTCGGCGCCGCCGACCATCGGGTTCTGCATCTGCGCGCTTGCGGTGCCTGCGACCAGTGCCGCGACGGCGAAGGTGGTGAAACGTGTCATGTGGTTCTCCCTGTCTGCATCCGGCGCGATTGCCGGACATGCCCCAGACACGGAGGTCCGCGCCGGGCAGTTTCAGGATTCGCCTGACGCCGCTTCACGGGTGCGTGATCTCTCTCGGCACGCGCGCGGGCGGGGCGCGGGGCGGCGATCAGCTCGGGATCGGCACCCCGGCCGCCTGCACCGGGCCGGTCGGCGCGCCGGTGGGCGAGCCGCCCGGCGGTTCGAGCGACACCGCCAGCACCCCACCGCGCACCTGCAGGGCCATCGCGTCCGACAGCACGACCACATGGTCGCCGCCCGGCGACATCACGCCGAGCGAGATCGGCGCCTCGCCCTCGGGGATCAACCAGAGTTGCAGCGCGCCGTCGTCCGGCACGCTGCCGGCATCGAGTTCGACCGAGATCGTGTGCGTCGGCGGGTCGATCTGCACCGCGAAGGCAAGCTGGCTCTCGACCGGTTCGAGCCGGGCGAAGATCAGCGGCGATTGCTGCTGCAGCAGATCGGCGGTCGACACGACGAAGGCGATGACCGCGCCGGCCACCGCGCCGATCGCGTAGGGCAGAAGCTGGCGCCAGAAGCCGCGCCGCCCGGCCGGCGCGAAGCGCGCGGCCTCGATCCGCCGCCAGACCCGTTCGGGCGGGGCGACGGGGTCGACGGAATCGGTGAAGGCGGCGAAGGATTCCTCCCACGCGACGACCTCGGCCTCGAGCGCGGGATCCTCGCGCAGGCGCGCCTCGAAGGCGCGGGCCTCGTCGTCGGACAGCAGGCCCAGCGCGTATTCGGCGGCCGCGGCCTCCCGGCCGCCGGGCAGATCGGTGTCGTCGTCGGCGCTCATCGGCTCAGACACTCCCTCAGCTGCATCAGGCTGCGGCGCAGCCAGGTCCGGACGGTGTTCAGCTTGACGCCCGAGACGCGGGCGATGTCGGCATAGGTCAAGCCATCGAGATAGGCGCCGCGTACCATCGCCGCGCGCGTGGCGGGCAGTTCGGCGAGGCACGCGTCGAGCACGCGCGTCTCGTCGCGGGCGACGGCCTGCGCCTCGGGGCCGGGGCCGGGGTCGAACAGGGTGTCGGCCTCGGAGACCGGGGCCGCCTCGCCCGAGGAGCGCGCCCGCCGCAGCCGGTCCACGGCCGCGTTGCGCGTGATGGTGATCAGCCAGGTCATCGGCGAATATCCGTTGGAGCGGTAGCGGCCGGCATTGTCCCAGACCTTCAGGAACACCTCCTGCAGGACATCCTCGGCCGCTGCCTCGTTGCGGCACACACGCAGCGCGACGCCGAAGAGTTTCGCCGAGGTCCGGTCGTAGAGCGCGCGGAAGGCCCCGCGATCGCCCATCGCGACGCGGGCGATCATCGCCTCGATCTCGTCCAGCGGTGTCATGCGGGCCCCACGCGCTTCCCCTTGCCCCTGTCGACGATATGTTGCACCAGAGTGGCAACCCCGGGCACCAGCGGTGCCATCTTGATGACCGACGAAGGACACGAGGACCATGGCGAACGGTGCGATCGATATCAACGCGAAACCGACCGAGGAAATCTCGGTCCGCGAAGTGTTCGGGATCGATACCGACATGATCGTGCACGGTTTCCCCGAGCGGACCGACCGCGTGCCCGAGATCGACAGCACCTACAAGTTCGACCCCGACACGACGCTGGCGATCCTGGCGGGCTTCCGCAACAACCGCCGCGTGATGATCCAGGGCTACCACGGCACCGGCAAGTCGACGCACATCGAACAGGTCGCCGCCCGGCTGAACTGGCCCGCGGTGCGCGTGAACCTCGACAGCCACATCAGCCGGATCGACCTGATCGGCAAGGACGCGATCAAGCTGAAGGACGGGGTGCAGGTCACCGAGTTCCAGGAAGGCATCCTGCCCTGGGCGCTGCGCAACCCCGCCGCGATCGTGTTCGACGAATACGATGCCGGCCGCGCGGACGTGATGTTCGTGATCCAGCGCGTGCTGGAGACCGACGGCAAGCTGACGCTGCTGGACCAGAACGAGGTGCTGACGCCGCACCCGTATTTCCGCATCTTCGCCACCGCCAACACGGTGGGCCTGGGAGACACGACGGGCCTCTATCACGGCACGCAGCAGATCAACCAGGGCCAGATGGACCGCTGGTCGCTGGTCGCGACGCTGAACTACCTGTCGATCGACGCCGAGACCTCGATCGTGCTGTCGAAGGCGCCGCACTACAACACCGAGAAGGGCCGCCGCCAGGTGCGCCAGATGGTGACGGTGGCCGACTTCACCCGCCGCGCCTTCATGAACGGTGAGCTGTCGACGGTGATGTCGCCGCGCACGGTGATCGCCTGGGCGCAGAACGCCGAGATCTTCCGCGACCTGGGCTATGCGTTCCGGGTGTCGTTCCTCAACAAGTGCGACGAGCTCGAGCGCCAGACCGTGGCCGAGTTCTACCAGCGCTGCTTCGACGAGGAACTGCCGGAAAGTGCCGCGCGCCTGTCGATGGCCTGACGGGCTGAGGGCGCGACCCGTGGTACACGGAGTGCCCGAAAAACACCCCATGTGGGTGTCGGCAAGACTTTTTACACAACACTTGCCGTTCCGTTAACGGATTCCAGCCGGGCCGTTAACCATTTTCAAACGGTTGTGCGGAATTCTTTTCCGCATGAAACCGATCCGTCTCTCTCTGTTCGCCCTCGCCGTGGTCTGCGTCAGCGCCCCGGTGCTGGCCATGCCTCTCGACCCCGGTGAACGGGCGAAGGCCTTCGCGACCTGCCTCGGCCGCTATGCGGCGGCCGCGGAATATGCAGCCCGGACGGGCGCGGATGCCGACACGCCCGCCGCGCGGCGCGAGATGTTCGCCGACCTGCTCGAGGCGGTGACGCCCGGCAGCGGCGTGCGGCCGTCCAGCCTGTCGCGCTACCGGCTGGGCGCGAAGAACGCGCAGGCCCGGCTGTTCCGGATGTCGCTGTCCACGCAGGACGCCGTCCGCGCGCGCACCGCGGCCTCGGTCGCGCGGCGCGAAATGAGCATGTGCGACCAGCTGATCCTGGGCTGACAGACGCACGGCGCGCCGGGGCGGGCTGACGGGCGCGTGGGGGCGCGCCCCGACGCCCGCCCCGGCGGCGCATTCGCCCCCGCCCCGCGCGCGCCGGCCACTGGCCTTCGCCCGCGCGAGGGTCTAGGTTCGTCCCGATCCCAGGGATGGACCGACCATGGCGCACAATTCCGACAACCCCGCCGATCCGTTCAAGAAGGCGCTGGCCGAAGCCACCAAGGTGATGGCCGACGACCCCGAGCTTTCGGTGAGCTACACGGTGGACCCGTCCGGTGTCTCGGGCGACGCGATGCGGCTGCCGCAGGTGTCGCGCCGGATGAGCCGCGACGAGGTGCTGCTGGCGCGCGGCACAGCCGACGCGCTGGCGCTGCACCGCCGCTACCACGACACCGGCACGCATGCGCGCTACGCCCCGCCGGGCGACATGGCGCGCGAGCTCTACGAGGCGATGGAGACCGCCCGCTGCGAGGCGATGGGCGCGCGCGACATGCCCGGCACGGCCGGCAACATCGACGCCAAGATCGGCCACGATGCCGCGCGCAAGGGCTACGGCCAGATGCGCGACGTGACCGAGGCGCCGCTGCCGGCGGCCGCGGGCTACCTGATCCGGCAGCTGGCCACCGGGCGCGACCTGCCGCCCGACGCGGCCAACGTGCTGAACCTGTGGCGCGACCGGCTGGAGGGCCAGGCCGGCCAGACGCTGTCCGGGCTCGAGGACACGCTGCGCGACCAAGCGGCCTTCGCGAAGTTCGCGCGGCGGATGATCACCGACCTGGGCTATGGCGACCAGCTGGGCGACGATCCCGACGAGCTCGACGACGAATCCGACGAGGAAGGCAGCGACGACGACAGCCAGGATCAGGAACAGCCCGACAGCACCGGCGACGACGACGACACCGAGCAGGATTCCGAGGCCAGCCCCGAGCAGAGCCAGGAGGACACCCAGGACGCGAGCCAGGCCCAGGTCAGCATGGACGAGATGGCCGACCAGGAAGAGGGCCAGGAGACCGAGATGCCCGAGGGCGAGGCGCCGCACGAGCCGCCCGGCCCCGCGCCGGTGTCCGAGGCCGATCCGACCTACACCGTCTACAGCAACGAGTTCGACGAGGAGATCGCCGCCGAGGACCTGGCCGAGCCGGTCGAGCTGGAGCGGCTGCGCGCCTATCTCGACCAGCAGCTGGAGCCGCTGAAGGGCGCGGTTGGCCGGCTGGCGAACAAGTTGCAGCGCCGTCTGCAGGCGCAGCAGAACCGCAGCTGGGAGTTCGACAAGGAAGAGGGCGTGCTCGACGCCGGGCGGCTGGCGCGCGTGGTCGCCAACCCCACGACGCCGCTGTCGTTCAAGGTCGAGAAGGACATGGAGTTCCGCGACACGGTGGTGACGCTGCTGCTGGACAATTCGGGGTCCATGCGCGGGCGGCCGATCAGCATCGCGGCGATCTGCGCCGACGTGCTGGCGCGCACGCTCGAGCGTTGCAACGTGAAGGTCGAGATCCTCGGCTTCACCACCCGCGCCTGGAAGGGCGGGCAGGCGCGCGAGGCCTGGCTCAATGGCGGGCGCGAGCAGCAGCCCGGCCGGCTCAACGACCTGCGCCACATCATCTACAAGCAGGCCGACGCGCCCTGGCGGCGCACCCGCGCGAACCTGGGCCTGATGATGAAGGAAGGCCTGCTGAAGGAGAACATCGACGGCGAGGCGCTGGAATGGGCGCATCGCCGCATGGTCGGCCGCCCCGAGGCGCGGCGCATCCTGATGGTGATCTCGGACGGCGCGCCGGTGGACGATTCGACGCTGTCGGTGAACCCGGCGAACTACCTCGAGAAGCACCTGCGCGACGTGATCGCCATGGTCGAGCGCCGCAAGCAGGTCGAACTGCTGGCGATCGGCATCGGCCACGACGTGACGCGCTACTACAACCGCGCGGTGACGATCACCGACGTGGAACAGCTGGCCGGCGCGATGACCGAGCAGCTGGCGGCGCTGTTCGACAGCGACCCGCGCGCGCGGGCGCGCTTTTCCGGGATGAAGCGCGCGTCCTGAGCGGGGTCCGGGGGCGCGGCCCCCGTCCGCCGTGCGGACTCCCCCGGAGTATTTCGGCCAAAGTGAAGACGCGCGGGCGCGCCCGCGCAGAGACGAGGGAAGCATGTTCCAGGATTTCGGTGTCAGATCGTCGCCCGAACAGGGCGTGGCGCGGCTGGCCGCCCTGCGCGAGGCGATGGCGGCAGAGGGGCTGGACGGTTTCGTCGTGCCGCGCGCCGACGCGCACCAGGGCGAATACGTCGCGCCGCGCGACGAGCGGCTGGCCTGGCTGACCGGGTTCACCGGCTCGGCCGGCTGGTGCGTGGCGCTGCGCGAGCGGGCGGCGATCTTCGTCGACAGCCGCTACACCGTGCAGGCGCGCGC
>NZ_JBELMH010000075.1:8459-16208 GCF_042096055.1 Citreimonas sp.
ACCCTGCCCGACAGCATCGCCTGGCTGCTGAACATCCGCGGCAGCGACATCGTGCGCAACCCGGTGCCGCACGCCTTCGCGATCCTGCACGCCGATGCGCGGGTGTCGCTGTTCGTCGACGAAGCCAAGCTGTCGGGCCTCGGCGATTACTTGGGCACCGCGGTCAGCGTGCATGCGCCCGAGGCCTTCGTCTCGGCCCTGCGCGCGCTCGACGGGCCGGTGCGGGTCGACCCGGCGTCTTGCCCCGTGGCGGTGGCCGAGGCGCTGCGCGACGCCCCGCTGGAGGGGCCGGACCCCTGCCTGCTGCCCAAGGCGCGCAAGAACGCGGCCGAGCTCGACGGCGCGCGCACGGCACACCGCCGCGACGGCGCGGCGATGGCGCGATTCCTGGCTTGGCTCGACGCCGAGGCGCCCGGCGATCTGACCGAGATCGCCGTGGTCAAGCGGCTCGAGGCCGAGCGCGTGGCGACCGGGTGCCTTCTGGACATCTCGTTCGAGACGATTTCGGGCAGCGGGCCGAACGGGGCGATCGTGCATTACCGGGTGAGCGAGGCGACGGACCGCAAGTTGCAGGCGGGCGAGCTGCTGCTGGTCGACAGCGGCGGCCAGTACCGCGACGGGACCACCGACATCACCCGCACCATGGCCGTGGGCCAGCCCGGCGCCGACGAGATCGCCGCCTTCACCCGCGTGCTGAAGGGCATGATCGCGGTGTCGCGGCTGCGCTTTCCGGCGGGGCTCGCAGGGCGCGACATCGACCCCTTCGCGCGCGCGGCGCTATGGCAGCAAGGCCTCGACTACGGCCACGGCACGGGCCACGGCGTCGGCGCCTACCTGTCGGTGCACGAGGGCCCGCAGCGCATCGCCCGCACCGGGACCGTCCCGCTGGAACCCGGCATGATCGTGTCGAACGAGCCGGGCTTCTACCGCGAGGGCGCCTTCGGCATCCGGATCGAGAACCTGATCGCGGTCGAGGAGGCCCCCGCCCTGCCCGGCCAGACCGTGCCGGCGATGCTGCGCTTCGAGACGCTGACGCTGGTGCCGATCGACCGGCGGCTGATCGACGCGGACCTGCTGACGCCGGACGAACGCGCCTGGCTGAACGCCTACCACGCGCGCGTCGCGGACGAGATCGGCCCGCTGCTGGAGGGTGCCGCGCAAGACTGGCTAAACCACGCCTGCCGGGCTATCTGAGGGGCATGCACGATCCCGGCCATTCCGCGCGGGACCGACCAACTGGAGCAGCCATGAGCATCATCTCGATCAAACCGGCGATCGGCACCTGGGTCGTCCGCGCCGGCGGCGCCGTGATCGCCGAATCCACGCGGGCGATGGAGTTGCGCGAGGACGGGCACGACCCGGTGATCTACTTCCCCCGCGAGGACGTGGCGATGGCGTTCCTCGACCGCACCGACCACAGCACGCATTGCCCGTTCAAGGGCGATGCCAGCTACTTCTCGATCATGTCGAAGTCGCGCACCTACAGCAACGCGGTCTGGAGCTACGAGCGCCCCAAGGACGACGCCGCCAGCATCGGCGAGCATCTCGCGTTCTACCAACAGGACGGCGTGACGGTAGAACAGGTCTGATCCTGCGCCGTCAGCTGTGCTCTTCCTTGGCGGTGGCGGCCAGCGCGCGGTTGTAGGCCTTCAGCGCGTCGACGTGGAACAGCGCGCCCTGCAGCACGGGCGTGCCGGCCTCGCCGTCCAGCGTCACCACGGGCATGTAGACCACGCCCGATTTCTCGAACCGCGGCAGCGCGGTCTCGAGCGTCGCCTCGGCCTGGATGTACAGCCCCTGCTCGATCATCCGGTGCAGCGCTTCCTCGTCGGCGGCGTGGGGGTGGTCGGGGCGGCGCATGACACCCTGCACCCGGAACATCGCCAGCAGGTAGGCCTGCGGCCCGGCGGCGAGGTGCACGTTGCGCCGCATCAGTTGCGTCAGGAAAAAGCTGCGGTTCACCAGCCTCGAGGCGAGCGCGGTGGACATCGACACCGACACCATGACCGCAAGGCCGGTCTGCCAGTCGCCCGTCAGCTCGAACACGATCAGCGTGGTCGAGATCGGCGCGCCCAGCACCGCGGCGGCGACCGCGCCCATGCCCGCCAGCGCGTAGAGCGTGAAGACGGAAGACACCTCGGGGAAGACGCCGGTGGCGATGTGCCCGAAGGCCAGCCCCGTCAGCGCGCCGATCATCAGCGAGGGCGAGAACACGCCGCCGCCCATGCGCCCGGCCATGGTGATCGCCAGCGCAAGGACCTTCATCATGGTGAAGACGATCGCCTCGTGCAGCAGCAGGTCGCCGGTCAGCGCGCGCGACGTGGTCTCGTACCCGACGCCCATGATGTGCGGAAAGGCGATCGCGATGCCGCCCAGGATCAGCCCCGCCAGCGCGGGGCGCAACCAGTAGGGCAGCGACAGGCGGCGCTGGATCACGGTGCCGGTGTCGTCGGCCCAGAAGATCGCGCGCATGGTCACCACCGCGACCAGCCCGCAGACCAGCCCCAGCAGGAAGAAGGCGGGAAGCTCCAGGTAGAACTCGACCGTGGTGGTGCCGGGCAGCACGAACTCGGTCACGTCGCCGTAGGTCAGCCGGTTGATGACGGTTCCGGCGGCGCTGGCCACCACGATGGGCGCGAAGGCGTGCAGCGCGAAGTGGCGCAGGATGACTTCGAGCGCGAAGAGCGCGCCGGCGATCGGCGCGTTGAAGCTGGCCGAGACCGCCGCCGCCACCGCGCAGCCCAGCAGGTCGCGCCCGGTCACGCCGTCGACTCGCAGCGTGTTGGCCACCCAGGACGAGATCATCGCCGCGATGTGCACCACCGGCCCCTCGCGCCCGGTCGAGCCGCCGGTCGACAGCGTGATCCACGAACACGCGGCCGAGGCGAGACCCGCCTTGTTGTCGACCCGCCCGTCATTCAGCGCCGCGCCCTCGACCACGTCGGCGACCGAGCGCACGCGCCCGTCGGGGGTGAAGAAATGCACGATCAGCCCGACGGCGATGCCGCCCGCGGTGGGCACGGCGAGGATCCAGTACCACGGCAGCGTCGCGGCCCAGCTGTGCAGGCTGCCCACGTCCGGCGTGTCGTAGACGAAGGTCTGCAGCAGCTCGATCGCGCCGCGGAAGAGGATCGCGGCGAAACCCGAGGCGATGCCGACCAGCAGAGCGATGAACCAGAACTGGATCTGCCCGGGGCCCTCGGTGCGCAGCAATTGCCAGCCGCGGCCGCATTGCTCGGCCGCCTGTCGCACCTGGTGGCCGAGAAGACTCAGCATCCCGCACTCCCCGTTTCGCGCGACTTTGCAGCCCCGCTTGCACCGGCTAAGCTGACACGCGGTCCCACCGGAGTCATGACATGCTAGTTCCTCACGCGGCCCAGGCGCTCGGCCAAGTCCTAGGCGAACGGCTGAGCCGAGCCAAGCCCGATCTGGACCAGCATGGACGCTCGGAATCCCATTTCCCGACCTGCCCGCCCGAGGCGGTGGCCTATCCCGAAAGCGCCGCCGAAGTCGCGAAGATCATGCAGATCTGCGCCGAGCATCGCTGCCCGGTGATCGGCTGGGGCGCCGGCACCTCGCTGGAAGGCCACGGCCTTGCCGTGTCGGGCGGCGTGGTGGTCGACTTCTCGCGCATGAACAAGGTGCTGGAAATCCGCCCCGCCGACATGGACGTGACCGTCCAGCCCGGCGTCACCCGCGAGGCGCTGAACGAGGAACTGCGCGCCACGGGCCTGTTCTTCCCGGTCGATCCCGGCGCCAACGCCTCGCTTGGGGGCATGGCGATGACGCGCGCCTCGGGCACCACCACCGTGCGCTACGGCTCGATGCGCGACAACGTGCTGGGCCTGCAGGTGGTGCTGGCCGACGGCCGCACGATCCGCACCGGCAGCCGCGCGCGCAAGACCGCCGCGGGCTACGATCTTACCGCGCTGATGGTCGGCTCCGAGGGTACGCTGGGCCTGGTGACCGAGTTGACGCTGAAGCTGCACGGCATCCCCGAGGCGACTAGCGCCGGCATCTGCGCCTTCCCCCGGATCGCCGACGCCGTGAACGCGGTGATCGACACGATCCAGATGGGCCTGCCGATGGCGCGGATCGAGTTCGTGGATTCCGCCACCGCGCGCGCCTTCAACGCCTATGCCGGCGTCGCGATGGCCGAGGCGCCGCACCTGCTGGTCGAATTCCACGGCAGCCCCGACGGCGTCGCGCAGGACGCCGCCCGCTTCGCCGAGATCGTCGCCGACCACGGCGGCTCGACCTTCGAATGGTCCTCGCGCCCCGAGGAACGCCGCGCGCTCTGGGCGATGCGGCACAACGCCTATTACGCGGTGCTCGCCTCGCGCCCCGGCGCGCGGGCGGTGGTGACCGACATCTGCGTGCCGATCTCGCGGCTTGCGCAGGCGGTCGAGGAGACGCAGGCCGACATCGCGGACGGTCCCATCCCCGGCCCGATCCTGGGCCACGTGGGCGACGGCAACTTCCACGCGATCCTGCTGATCGACCCCGACCAGCCGGCCGAGCACGAGGCGGCGATGACCCTGTCGCACCGCATGGCCGAACGCGCGCTGCGGCTGGGCGGCACCTGCACCGGCGAACACGGCGTGGGCCTGGGCAAGCGGCGCTACATGCAGGCGGAACACGGGCAGGGCTGGACCATCATGGGCAGCCTGAAACAGGCGCTCGACCCGATGGGCCTGCTCAACCCCGGCAAGGTCGTCCCCGACGCCTGAGCCGCACGCCCGCGCTTCTTTGGTCTGAAAATATCCCCGCCGGAGGCCCCCCGCCCGCGGCACGGCACCTCGCCGAAGGTCTACCCCGCCAGCAGCTTGCGCGCCGCCGCGCGCGCCTCGTCGGTCACCGTGTCGCCCGACAGCATGCGGGCGATCTCGCCCTCGCGGTCGGGGCTTTCCAGCGGCACCACGGTCGAGGTCGTGACCTCGCCGTCGACACGCTTCTCGACCCGCCAGTGATGCGCGCCCAGTGCCGCGACCTGCGGGGAATGCGTGACCACAAGCACCTGACCGTCCGCGGCCAGCGCCTGCAGGCGGCGCCCCACCGCGTCGGCTGTGGCCCCGCCCACACCGCGGTCGATCTCGTCGAAGATCATTGTGAGGCCCGCGTCGCGCTCTTGGCTCAGGCACACCTTCAGCGCCAGCAGGAAGCGCGACAGCTCGCCGCCCGAGGCGATCTTGTTGAGCGGCCCGGCCGGTGCGCCCGGGTTGGTGGCGACGGTGAAGGTGACGGTTTCGCGCCCTTCCGGTCCCGGCGCGGCGGGCTCCAGCCGCGTGGTGAAGACCGCGCGCTCCATCTTCAGCGGCACAAGCTCCGCCGACACCGCGCGGTCCAGCCGCGTGGCGGCGGCGGCGCGCGCCTCGCCCAGGGCGGCGGCCGCCGCGTCGTAGGCGGCGTCGGCCTTGGCCACGCCGCGGCGCAGCTCGTCCAGCCGCGCCTCGCCCGCGTCCAGCGCGGCCAGGCGTTCGGTCAGCGTCTCGGCCAGCGCGGGCAGGTCGTCGGCCAGCACGTGGTGCTTGCGCGCCAGCGCCCGGATCGCGAACAGCCGCTCCTCGGTCTCTTCCAGCTCGGCGGGGTTGAAGTCGAGCGCGTCGAGGCAATCCTCGACCCCGCGCGCGGCCTCGTCCAGTTCGGCCATGGCGCGAGCCAGCGCGGCGATCGGCTCGTCCAGGCGGCCGTCGGCGCGGTCGGCCGCGCCGTCCAGCCAGCGCAGCGCATCGGCCATGGCGCCCTCGGCCCCGTCGCCGCCCAAGGCCTGCCCGGCGCGGGCGATGTCCTCGCGGATCTTCTCGGCGCCCTGCATGGCGCGGCGGCGGGCGTCCAGCGCGTCCTCCTCGCCTGCCTCGGGGGTGAGCTTTTCCAGTTCGGCCACCGCATGGCGCAGGAAGTCCTCTTCCTCGCGCACGGCGGCCAGCTGCGCCTCGGCCTCGTCCAGCGCGCGGCGGGCATCGCTGCGCGCGCGCCAGGCGGCGCGGGTCGCGCGCAAGCCATCGTCGAGATCGCCGTAGAGGTCGAGGATCGCGCGATGCCCGCGCGGGTCCAGCAGGCCGCGGTCGTCGTGCTGGCCGTGCAATTCCACCAGCGTGTCCGACAGCCGCCGCAGCACCTCGCCCGAGGCACGGCGGTCGTTGACCCAGCCGGTCTTGCGCCCGTCGGCGGTGTTGACGCGGCGCAGGATCAGCTCATCGCCCTCGGGCAGGCCCGCCTCGGCCAGCACGGCGCGCGCCGCGTGGCCGGGGGCAAGATCGAACACCGCCGTCACCTCGCCCTGCTCGGCGCCCTGCCGCACCAGGTCGGCACGGCCGCGCCAGCCCAGCACGAAACCCAGAGAGTCGAGCAGGATCGACTTGCCCGCCCCGGTCTCGCCGGTCAGCACGTTGAGACCCGGCCGGAACGCAAGCTCCAGCCGGTCGATGATCAGCATGTCCCTGATTTCAAGCGCGCGCAGCATGTCCCGATGCCGGCCGGGCCGTTCGCGCCCGCCGCCCGATACGCGTGGATCGCAGGGCCGGGGATGGCTGCATCACAGCCACTCGCCCCGGATCATCTGCCGGTAGATCGCGCCCAGCCACGACCCGTCGAAGACCCGCGGCTCCAGCCCCTGCCCGGTCAGCAGCGCATAGCTGTCCTCGTACCACTCGGTCGACTGGTAGTTGTAGCCCAGGATCGCGCCGGCGGTCTGCGCCTCCTCGACGAGGCCCAGCGACAGGTAGCTTTCCACCAGCCGGTGCAGCGCCTCGGGGGTGTGGGTGGTGGTCTGGAAATCCTCGACGACCGTGCGGAAGCGGTTGATCGCCGCGCCGTAATGCTTGCGCTTGAGGTAGTAGCGCCCGACCTCCATCTCCTTGCCGGCGAGGTGGTCGAAGGCCAGGTCGAACTTCAGCATCGCCGAGCGCGCGTATTCGCTGTCTGGATAGCGCTCGATCACCGCGCGCAGCGATTGCAGCGCCTGGAACGTCAGGCCCTGGTCGCGGCCCACTTCCTCGATCTGGTCGTAGTAGCTGAGCGCCAGCAGGTACTGCGCATAGGCCGCGTCGTCGTCGGCGGGATAGAAGTCGATGTAGCGCTGCGCGGCCGAGCGCGATTCCTCGTAGGCGCGGTCCTGGTGGTGGGCGTAGGCCTGCATGATCAGCGCGCGCTTGGCGAGCTCGGAATACGGGTAGAGCCGCTCGACCTCGGAGAAGTAGAACGCCGCGTCCTCCTCGTCGTTCTGCTCCAGCTCGTACTCGCCGCGCTCGAAGATCTGCTGCGCCGTGAAGCTCTCGAGCGGCGCGCCGCCCGGACCGGTCTCGCGGTCCTGGAGTTCCTCGCATCCCGCCACGGCAAGCGCCGCAAGGGCTGCCACGATCCACGTGCTGCGCGATCTGCCCGCTGCCATGCCTACCCGTCCCGATGTTACCCTGCCGGCCGCATGGCGGCCCCGTTGGACCATGGCTCTAGCACAGAAAAATCCGGTGCAAAACGCCTTTGGACGGAATTCGCGGGCCGGCCGTCGCGGCACCGCCGCGGCGCTCAGGCGACCGCGGTGACGGCGTCGATACCGACGCCCGCGCCGGGCAGACGGGCCGCCGTGGCGGCGTCGCAGGGGCGCATGCGCCAGGCGCGCGGCGTGTCGAACAGGCGGCGCAGCAGGGCGTTGGTCATGGCGTGCCCGGCCTTGTGGCCGTCGTAGTGGCCGAGGATCGGCGCACCGGCCAGCGAAAGGTCGCCGAGCGCGTCGAGCATCTTGTGGCGCAC
>NZ_JBELMH010000076.1:0-11917 GCF_042096055.1 Citreimonas sp.
ATGTCGAGCGGCTTGGCGAAGCGGGCGTCGGCGACGGTGACGGTGACGCCGTCGCGCGCCAGAAGGTCGGCCGCCGCCTGCACCTGCGACAGGTGCGCGCCGAAGGACAGCAGCGCCACGTCGGAGCCTTCGCGCAGCACGCGACCCTTGCCGATGGGCAGGATCTGCCCGCGCTCGGGCAGCGCGACCCCTGCTCCGGAGCCGCGCGGATAGCGAAACGCGATGGGACCGGCGTCGTGCGCGGCGGCCGTGGCGACCATGTGCACCAGCTCGGCCTCGTCGCCCGCGGCCATGACGGTGAAGCCCGGCAGGTTCGACAGGTAGGCCACGTCGAACGCGCCGGCGTGGGTCGCGCCGTCGGCGCCCACCAGCCCCGCCCGGTCGATGGCGAAACGCACCGGCAGACCCTGCAGCGCCACGTCGTGCACCACCTGGTCGTAGCCGCGTTGCAGGAAGGTCGAGTAGATCGCGCAGAAGGGCTTGAGCCCCGACGCCGCCATGCCGGCGGCGAAGGTCACGCCGTGCTGTTCGGCGATGCCCACGTCGAAGACGCGGCCCGGAAAGCGGTCGGCCATGATCGACACGCCGGTGCCCGAGGGCATGGCTGCGGTCACGGCGACGATGTCGGGGTCGCGCGCGGCCTCGTCCGCCAGGGCGCGGCCGAAGACCTTGGTGTAGTCCGGCGGACCGCCCGCGCCCTTCTTCTGCGTGCCGGTGGCGGGGTTGAACTTGGCCACGCCGTGGCCGCGGTCGGCGGCGTGCTCGGCCGGGGCGAAGCCCTTGCCCTTCACGGTGCAGCAATGGATCAGCACCGGCCCTGTGGCGCGGGCCCGCGCGGCCCGCAGCACCGGCAGAAGCTGTGTCATGTCGTGGCCGTCGATGGGGCCCACGTAGTCGAAGCCCAATTCCTCGAACAACGTGCCCGAGGCCTGCAGCGCACCGCTGACCAGCTGGCGCGCGCGTTTCGCGCCGTCGCGCATCGGTGGCGGCAGCGCGGATTCGAAGCCCTCGGCCAGGCTGCGCATCTTCGCCAGCGGCTCGTTCGCGTAGAGCCGCGAGAGATACGCGGACATCGCCCCGGTGGGCGGGGCGATCGACATCTCGTTGTCGTTGAGGATGACGAACAGGCGGCGGCCCTCGGCGCCGGCGTTGTTGAGCGCCTCGTAGGCCATGCCGGCCGAGATCGCGCCGTCGCCGATCACCGCGATGGCGTCGCCGGTGGGCTTGCCCATGTCGCGCCCCACGGTGAAGCCCAGCGCGGCCGAGATCGAGGTCGAGCTATGCGCTGCGCCGAACGGGTCGAACGCGCTTTCCGCGCGCTTGGTGAAGCCCGAAAGCCCGCCTTCCTGCCGCAGGGTGCGGATGCGGTCGCGCCGGCCGGTCAGGATCTTGTGGGGATAGCACTGGTGGCCGACGTCGAAGATCAGCTTGTCCATCGGCGTGTTGAACACCGCGTGGATGGCGACCGTCAGCTCGACCACGCCCAGGGACGATCCCAGGTGCCCGCCGGTTTCCGAGACGGCCGAGATCACCTCGGCGCGCAGCTCGTCCGCGAGGCGGGCGAGCGCGCGGTCGTCCATGCGCCTGAGGTCGGCGGGACCGGCGACGCGGTCGAGGGTGGGGGTGTCGGGACGGGTCATGGCAGGGTCCTCCGCCGGATCATGGCGCCACGGTCGCACGGGGGGTGCCGACGGCCGTGGCGCCGCTCCTGTAGCCAACAGGAAGGGAACCGGGGCAGGTCCGCCCCGGTCACCGGCCACGCTATGGGAAGTGCGTCGTGACCGGATCGGGCGACCCCGGGGCGCGTGGCGCGTCCCGGGGCGGTGTCAGTTCGAGGCCGCGGCGTCTTCGTAGACGGGGGCGCCGGAGGTGGCCAGTTCGGGCCAGTCGGCGATCACGTTGGTGCCCTGCAGCGGCTGGACATAGCCCTTGTGGCAGGTCTTGCAGGCGGCCTTGGGCGCGTCGGCATAGACCGGTCCCAGCCGGTGTTCGGGATAGACGTCCTGCAGCGGCACGAGGTAGTCGTTGTTGATCTCCTGCACCATGGCGATGCCCAGCGTCTCGGTCGCCCATTGCGGGGTCACCTGGCTGGGGTCGTAGAACGCCCGGCTGTTGTGGCAGAAGTTGCAGTTCACCCCGAGCGAGTTGCTGACGTAGTTCATCAGCGAATAGGTCCGCTCGGTGTCCTGCCAGGTGGCGACGCCGTCCTCGTGCGGGCGTTCGGCGACGTGCGGCTCGAGGTTGTGGACCCCGATCCGGTTGTAGCCCAGCAGGTAGGTCTCCAGCGCGTCCGACGGCAGCGAGGTGTATTGCGACTGCACGGTCACGCGGTTCTGCACCGCCGACCAGCCGCCGACCGCCTCGGGTTCGTGCACCGGCGTGATGCGGTACCAGATGTCCGAGGGCACGTTCTCGCCCCGGTGGCAGGTGAAGCAGTTGACCCCGACCTCGGCGTTGGCGTTGACGTGGCCGGCCCAGTTCTCGTTGATGTTCTGCGTCATCTGGATCATCCGGCGCGACACGACCTTGGTGTAGAGGTCGTCGCTGGCGAAGTTGCCCTCGTCCGCGCCGGCGTGGCAGTAGGCGCAGCCCTGTTCCGGCGCGACCCACTGGGTCATCGCCAGCATCAGGCGGCTGAAGTTGCCGACCGTGAGGTCGCCCAGCACCTCGACGTTCTCGTAGACCTCGCCGGCCAGCTCTTCCCCCTCGGCGGGGGGATAGGGGGCCTCGGTGTAGTAGACGGCGATGGTCGGGTCGGGGGTCAGCCGTTCGCTGTCGAACTCGTGCACCACCATGCCGGTGCCGCGGGGGCCCGTCTGCATCGAGGTGCCGGCGAAGGGCTGGCCCAGCTGGTTGAGCGCGATGACGGCGAAGACCACCGCGCCCACCGTGCCCGTCAGGATCGCGGGCTTGTAGATGTCGGCGGGGAACTTGCTGTTCCAGTCGTTGAACCACTTGGGCAGCATGATCAGTCCCCCCGTCCGATGAAGGCTTCGTACGAGCCGTAGGCCTCGTAGCCGTAGGCGCCGTCGTACATCGGGGCGAAGTGATGGTCCTGGGCCCAGATGAACCAGTTGTCGACCACCGTTCCGGTCAGCAGGATGCCGATGCCGCCGGTGATCGTGGTCAGCACCGCGAACCACCACGCCCAGCGATGGATGCCTTCCATCGTGGCGTTGAAGCCCATCGTCCAGCGCCAGAACAGCGCGGCGCGTTCCGAGGCGGTGCCGCGGTCGGCGATCTGTTCGAGCTCGCGGTCTCCGCCGTAGCGGGTGACGGCGAGGATCGTGGCGCCGTGCATCGCGAAGAGCAGCACCGAGCCGTAGAGGAACACGATCGAGAGGCAGTGGAACGGGTTGTAGTAGAGGTTCCCGTAGCGGATCGAGAAAGCGGTGGTCCAGTCGAGGTGCGGGAAGATTCCGTAGGGCACCGCCTCGGACCACGATCCCATCAGGATCGGGCGGAACAGGCCCAGCACCAGGAACAGCCAGATCGCCGCGCCGAACGCCCAGAAGACGTGCTTGCCCAGCTTGTGTTCCTCGGCGAGGAACCAGGTCCGCGCCCACCAGGACATGACCGAGACCAGCAGCAGGAAGCTGGCGATGATGTACCAGCCGCCGTCGTAGAGCGGCGGGATCTTCAGGCCGTATTCCGGGCTCGGCGGCTCGAGCGCGAGCCAGAAGCCCTGGCGCAGGAACTCGGGGATCGACCAGTCGACCTGAGCGAGCATATTGAGCCCGATGATGTTGATCGCCAGCGTGCCGGTGACCAACGCGATGATGCCGGTCCAGCCGAGGTAGAAGGGCCCCAGCTGCGCGTTCCCGAAGAAGCCGAGCAGCGTCGAGAAGCTGGCCCAGGTGCCGCGTTCGGCGCGTGCCGTCCCGCTTTCGTCCATGCCCCATTCCGGGGGGCCCTGGACTTGCACCTGCGTGAAGATGTTCTGATATTCAGGTGTCCAAACCATGTCTCATAGCCCCACGTTCGTGCCCCAGATCGGCAGCTCGAGCCACCAGTTCCACCATTCCGGCCAGCCGCGCGTCCACACGGGCCCCGAGATGATGATGCAGACCGCGCTCCAGAAGCCCGCGTTCAGCGCCAGCAGGAGACCGACACGGTGGATGCCCAGCGTGCCGACCGAGTAGCCGATGAAATCGCGGAAGAAGCTGTCCTCGTTGTCGGCCGTCTTCATCACCTCGCCCTTGCCGGGGTTGGCCGCCGACAGGATCAGGCCCCCGTGCAGCGCCAGCGCGAAGGTGGTGGTGAAGAAGAACGTCACCGCCAGCATGTGCGCCGGGTTGTAGTGGAAGTGCAGGTAGGCGTAGCCGGTGTTGCTGACCCAATCGAGGTGGGCGAAGATGCCGTAGGGAAAACCGTGCCCCCAGGCGCCCATCAGCAACGGGCGGAAGATCACCAGCGTGACGTAGGCCAGGATCGCGATGCTGAACGCGAAGGGCACGTGGTAGCCGATGCCCAGCTTGCGGCAGATCTCGACCTCGCGCAGGGCCCAGCTGCAGAACGCGGCGGTGGCGCAGATCGTGATGATCTGCCACAGCCCGCCCTCCATCAGCGGTGCCATCCCCAGCCCGTAGGACAGGTCGGGCGGTGCGATGTTGATGAGCCAGGGGTTGAAGGTGCCCTGGTGCGCGGCGCCCCAGAAGATCAGGACGGTGCCCAACAAGGCGAAAAAGGCGGTCGTGACCCCGAAGAAGCCGACGTAGAAAGGCCCCACCCAGAAGTCGAACAGATCGCCGCCGATCAGCGTCCCTCCACGGACGCGATACTTTTTCTCGAAGCTGAGCAGCGCCATCTTCTCTCTCCGCGTTTGGCGGCGCGACCTCGGATCGAGGGGGCCGTCTTGTTCCGGTTAGGTTTGCCGCGGGCGACGGATGCCGTGCCGCCCGCGGCGCGTTTTCTGGAAGGCCCGGGTCAGTCGACCACGACCTCGCCGCGCGCGGCCGCGATCTCGAACCAGTTGATGCCGTTGGACAGCACCACCAGGTGGATCATCACCGCGAGCAGGAAGAGGAAGACGCCCTGCGCCACGAACACGCGGCGGGGGTCGAAGACGAGCCAGATCTTGTAGAACTTTGCCATGTCTGTTTCCCCCTCAGAACCACGGACGCCAGATGAAGGTCGCAAGGTGCGCGACCACGGCAACCGCCGAGAACAGCCAGAGGCCGCTCATGTAGACGGAATGCAGTTCCTGCGCCTGCTCGTCCGTGAGACCCGTGAAGGACAGGTCGGTATTGTCAGCCATTTACTTTCCTCCGGAATGGAGTGACCAACGCCGCACACCCTGCGGCCGGGTTTCCCGCCTTGGCGCGGGGGTCTCTGGCGCCCGGCTGGGCGCGCAGGATGGCGTCGCCGCCCGACACTGGGTCAGGCGGAGAAGATCAGCGGCGTGATCCGGTCGGCCTCGGCCCAGGCGCGGGCCAGCGGGCCGTGCAGCATGAGCGTCTGCTTCTGGAACACCTCGAGCACCCATCCGACCGTCGCGAACGGGATCGCGAGGACGAAGATGATGGTGAAGTAGACAGTGAACTCGGTGTCGCGCCGGGCGTGGTGCCCGCGGTACCGGGTTTCGTTCGTGGTGAAATCCGCCATCGTCAGGATCCTCCTTGTGAACTGGCGAGGGTATGGACGGTCGCGAACGCGACGCGATCCTCCCCCTTTCTGAGCGCGGCCGCCTCGGCGGCGTCGCGCAAACTCTTGGCCGCGGAAATCCGCGTCAGGACCGGGTGGCTGGCCACGATCCGGTCAAGCTCGGCCTGGGCATCGGCATCCCAGGGGAAGTCGCGGCGCAGGTTGGTGGGCGTGGCCTCGGCGCGGTCCATCTCGGAGCCCAGCGGCAGGATGTGGAACAGCGCGTCGAAGAGGCCGTTGCAGACCTCCTGCAGCAGGTAGGTGGCGCCGGCGTAGCCCATGAAGGGCGTGCCGGTGTGGCGCCGGATCGCCGCGCCGGGGAAGCTAGCGGGCATGAAATGCGGCTGCGGGCCGTGGCCGGCACGGGTCTCGGCCAGGTACATCTTCTCGTTGATCGAGCCCATCAGGATGAGCGGGCGCTTGTCGTGCACCATGCGGCGCACCGCGTCGTTGTCGGTCTTGGACCCGGCGCAGCGGGCGACGGCGAAGGCGCAGGGCAGGCCCAGGTCGCCCTCGAGGTACCGGCGGACGCCGCGGGCGTAGGTCTCGTTCGCGACGATGCCGAAATTCGCGGTGGCGAAGAAATCCTGCGTCACGCTGCGCCACAGGTCCCAGACGGGTTTCAGCGTCGAATGCTTCTCGCGCGCGATGAAGGGCTCGGGGTCGAGGCCGGTGAGCTCGCCCAGCTTGCGCAGGAAGGCGGTGGTGCTGTCGATGCCGATGGGCGCCTGCAGGTAGGGCTTGCCCAGGCATTCGCAGAGGCCGCGGCCAAATTCGCGGTACATGCAGACGTTGACGTCGGCGTTCACCAGGTTGCGCATCTCGGCCAGGTGCGCGCCCAGCGGCATGACCATGTTGATCTCGGCGCCGATGCCCTCGACCAGGCGGCGGATCTCGGCCAGATCCGAGGGCATGTTGAACGTGCCGTACATCGGCCCGAGGATGTTGACGCGCGGGGCGGCGCCCTCGTCGCGCTTCTTCTCGGGGGGCATGCGGCCCTTGGTCATCCCGAACTCGGTGAAGATCCAGGTCATGGCGCGGTCGGCGCTTTGCCACTGGTCCTCGTCGATCGTGCGAGGCAGGAAGCGCTGGATGTTGGTGCCCTGCGGCGTCACGCCGCCGCCGATCATCTCGGCGATCGAGCCGGTGACGACCACGGCCGGCAGCGCGGGGTCGAGCACCTTCCAGGCGCGTTCCATCGCCTCCTCGGTGCCCTTGCCCATCTCGTCCTCGCCGAGCCCGGTGACGACGATGGGCAGCTCGTGCGGGGGCAGCGCGTCGGTGTAGTGCAGGACCGAGGTGACCGGCAGGTTCTCGCAGCCCACGGGGCCGTCGATGACAACCTGAAGCCCCTTCACGGCGGTGAAGGCGTAGACGGCGCCCCAGTAGCCGCCGGCGCGGTCGTGATCCTGGATCAGCATCAGATCATCTCCTGCGCTTTGGCGGCGCGGGCGGCCTTGTCGAGCTTCTTCTGGTGCTGGGCGCGGAAGTCGGGGCGCAGGTTGGGCGCGCCCTCCCAGATGCCGGCGGTGTCGCCCTCGCCCACGCCCTCGAAGAAGGCGCGCATCCCGTCCATGCGCGCCTTGCCGGCGATGGCGGCGTTGACCACCTCGGCCAGGCTGCCGGCGCCGGCGGGGCCCATCAGCGGCCGGGCCGAAATCAGGTTGGTGTAGTAGAGCGCGGGGATGCCCATCGCCTTGGCCTTCTGCACCACGGGCGTGGTGCCGATGGCGAGGTCGGGGCTGACGCCCTCCATCGCCGCCAGGTCGTCCTCGAGGCTGGCGCGGAAGGTGACCTTGATGCCGCGCGATTCCAGCCAGTCGCGGTCGGGTTCCGACCAGGGCGTGCGCGGGCAGGCGGTGCCGACATAGCGCAAATCCGCGCCGCTTTCGACGAGCAGCCGCGCCACGAGCAGTTCGCTGCCCTCGTACCCCGACAGGGTGATCGTGCCCTTGACCGGCGCTGCCTCGAGCGCGGCGTCGATGGCGGGAAGGAAGGCGTTCTGCGCGGCGGCGATGCGCGCGTCGGGCACGCCGTGGGCGCGGCCGATGGCCGAGAGCCAGTCGGCCGTGCCGTCGCGGCCCACGGGCGCGCTGCCCACGACGGGCCTTCCGGCGGCGGCGAACTCGCGGACGCTGGCGGTGTAAAACGGATGGATCGCGGCGACCACGGCGCTGTCGAGCGCGGCGTAGAGCTCGCGCCATTCGCGGCAGGGCACGACGGGGCCCGCGGCCATGCCCATCGGCGCCAGCATCGCGCCGATCATCATCGGGTCGGCGGGGAACATCTCGCCCAGCAGGGCGACGGTCGGGCGGTCGTCGCGGCCACCCTCGGGGGCCTGCACCGGGCCGGCCTCGACCTCCTTGCGGGCATAGTTCAGCATCGCGCCGGCCAGGATGTCCTTGGCCTCGGCATGGGTCGGCACGCCGAAGCCCGGCACGTCGATGCCGACGATGCGCACGCCGTCGATCTCGTCCGGCAGCAGCCGCAGCGGCACGCCGGACGCGGTGGGCACGCAGAGGTTGGTGACCACGATCGCGTCGAACTTCTCGGGGTCCGCCATGGCGTGCACGCTTTCCCGGATGTCCTCGAACAGCTTGCCGGTCACCAGCGTTTCCGAGTTGAAGGGCACGTAGCCGACCGACCGGCGCGCGCCGTAGAAATGGCTTACGAAGGTCAGCCCGTAGACGCAGCAGGCCGAGCCCGACAACACCGTGGCCACCCGCTTCATCCGCAGGCCCACGCGCAACGACCCGAAGGCCGGACACATGCTTTGCGGCTGGTCGTGGGGGCCCACGGGGTAGTCGGCGCGGTACTTGTCGAGCAGCTCGGAATTGCCCGCGAGACGCGCGGCCTTTTCCATCTCGGCCCCCGAATGGCAGCCGAGGCCATCCGCCGGCGGCGGCATCGCCGCGTCGTCGCGGGACGGGGTGCCCCGGATGACCTCGACCTCGGCCGTCTCGTCGTATGTCGCTTCGTTGCTCATCGGCTTCTTCACTTTGGTCCAAGTACTACGGGGGTCCGGGGGGTTGGCCCCCGGCCCTGTCGTCGTCAGGCGTCGTCGTAGATCACTTCCAGGCTTTCCTTCGGCGCGGCGTTCTTGCCGCGCATGTCCTGATCGGTGGCCGGTTCCAGCACCACGTCGCCGCCGGTTTCCGAGGCGTCGAACAGGCCCAGAAGGCCGTCCTGGTCCAGCGGCTCGGGGCGGACGGGCGGTGCCACGGCGACGTTCTCGCCCAGCTCGGCGAACAGCGCGCCCCAGGGCGAGGCGTCGGTGCCGACGATCTGGTAGTTGGCGGATTTCTTGCGCAGGTCGTCGTCCTGCGGGATGGCGGCCAGCACCGGGATCTTCACCGCCTCGGCGAAGGCCTGCGCCTCGCCCGAGCCGTCGTCCTTGTTGATGACCAACCCGGCCACGCCGACATTGCCGCCCAGCCTGCGGAAGTATTCCACCGCCGAGCAGACGTTGTTCGCGACGTAGAGCGATTGCAGGTCGTTCGAGGCGACCAGGATCACCTTCTGCGCCATGTCGCGCGCGATCGGCAGGCCGAAGCCGCCGCAGACCACGTCGCCTAGGAAGTCGAGCAGGACGTAGTCGAAATCCCAGTCGTGAAAGCCGAGCTTCTCCAGCAGCTCGAAGCCGTGGATGATCCCCCTGCCCCCGCAGCCGCGGCCCACCTCGGGCCCGCCCAGTTCCATCGCGAAGACGCCGCCGCGCTTGAAGCAGACGTCGCCGATCTTGACCTCTTCGCCGGCCAGCTTCTTGCGGGTGCTGGTCTCGATGATCGTCGGGCACGCCTTGCCGCCGAACAGCAGCGACGTGGTGTCGGATTTCGGATCGCAGCCGATCAGCAGGACGCGCTTGCCCTGCTCGGCCATCATGTGGCTGAGGTTCGCCAGCGTGAACGACTTGCCGATCCCGCCCTTGCCGTAGATCGCGATGATCTGCGTCTTTTTGGTGGCTTCCCGGGGCTCGATCTCTTCCCCGAACAGGCCGGCCTCGTCCTTGAGCCTGTCGTCGTAGGCCTTCAGGTTCGGGACGGCGTCCTTGTTCAGCTCGTCCTTCATGCGGCGTGCTCCCAATCCAGGATCATTTTCAAACAGGCGGGGTCCTCGAACGCCGTCGTATAGGCGTCGGACACCGCGTCGGGTGTGGCGTGGTGGGTGATGAGGCCCGCAAGGCTCAGCGCGCCGGACTCGACCAGCGCGCGGGTGGCGGCCAGGTCGTCGCGGGTCCACTCGGCGGCGATGCGGAAGCGCGCCTCTTTCATGAAGGCGGGCGGGAAGGCGAATTGCAGCGGCTGCGTGTAGAACCCGGCGAGCACGATCTCGCCCCCGCGGGCGATGCGGCCGACGAGGTCGTTCAGCAGCGCGCCGTTGCCGCTGGCTTCGTAGATCGCGCGGTAGTCGCGGCGCGGATCGGCGTCGGGATGAATCACCGCGTAGCCGTCGGCGCCGTGCGTGCGGTTCGGGTCGATCTCCCACACGGTGGGCGCGGGCGCGCCGGCGGCGACGGTCAGGCGCGCCAGCAGGCGGCCGAGCACGCCGTGTCCGACGATGAGGTCGGGCGGAGACTTGTCGAAACCGGCCATGGCGTGGCGTGCCGTCGCCGCGAGGGCGAGGAGTGCTCCCTCTGCGCCATGACCGGAATCGATCCGGGTCACGCGGGAGGCATCGGTCACCACGCGGGCGGCCGCCCCTCCGAACAACCCGAAGGCCCCATCGTAACAATTCGCGCCGGGCACGAAGACGTGCTCTCCGACGCGGAAACCGGTGTCGCGGCCGACCTCGACCACCTCCCCCGCGGCCTCGTAGCCGGGGACCAGCGGATAGCCCATGCCCGGGAACGGTGGCATCGTGCCGGACCAGAACAGCTTTTCGGTGCCGGTCGATATGCCGGAATGGCGGATGGCGACCACCAGGTCTGAGGGGCCAGGATCGGTCAGCGCCAGCGACGAAAGCGCCAGCGTCCGGGGCCCGCTGAGAAGGACGGCGTCGGTGTGCATTGTGATCCCCCTCCGGCTGCGGCGCGACTCGGTCTTGCGGTGCGCTCTGGTTGACGGCTTAAGTGTCAGTCTACGCTTACAGGTTGATGTGTCAATAATAATGGACAGTCGGTCTGTCTAGCCGCGCGCGGTGACGACCGAGGTCACGAAAGGCCGCGCCGGGCGGGGCGTTTCGACCTCGGCAAAGCCGGCCTCGGTCAGCATTTCGGCGATGCGGGCCTGGCTGCGGACGGTGCCGGTGCGCATCGCCATGCAGTAGAACGCGAAGTAGACGTCGCCCGCGGGCGCGGGCCGGGTGCCGCCGGACATCGGCTCGGACACGATCAGGCGGCCGCCGGCGGGCAGCACGGTGCGGATCTTCGCGAGCAGGGCGCGCACGGTCGCGTCCTCGTGGTCGTAGAGCACGCGGATCAGGCTGACGGCGTCGGCGCCCCGGGGCAGCGGGTCGTCGCGGAACGACCCTTCGGCCACGGCGATGCGGTCGGCGACGGGCGAGGCGCCAAGGCGCTGCCGCGCGGCCTGCGCCACCGCCGGCAGGTCGAAAAGCGTGACCGACAGGTCCGGCGACGCGCGCGACGCGGCCTCGGCAAAGACGCCCGAGCCACCGCCGATGTCCAGAAGGTGCGTAGCCCGGCGCAACGAGACGGCGCGTAGCGTATCCTCGGCGACGAGGCGCTGGCTGTCGGCCATCAGGCGGGAATAAGTGCGCGTGATCTCGGGGTCGGTCGCGCCGTCCGCGCCGAAGACGTAGGGCCAGAAGCCGGCGAGCTCGGTCTCGGTCTCGCCGCGCAGGAAGGCGACGGGGTCGGCGAGGTCGCGGTAGAGCACGTCGTGGTGGCGGATCATCGCGGCAAGGCCCGGCACGCCCAGCAGCGCGGCGCCGCGCGTGGTCAGGGCGAAGCGGTCGCCCGTGCGGCGCATGATCCGCAGCGCGGCGGCGGCCTGGCACAGGCGGTGCATCCGGTCGGTCGGAATGTCCGTGCCCCGCGCCAGCGTGGACGGCGTGGCGGGACCATCGGAGAGACGGTCCAGAAGGTCCAGCGAGACGACGGCATACAGCACCTGCGACGCGACGAAGCCCTGAACGAGGTCGAAAAGCGCGTCGCCCTCGGCCCGCGCGATGCGGCGCAGGATCGGGATGCGGGCGGCCCAGGACTGGAAACCGGGGCGCGCGACGAGGCGGATCAGGCGGGCGCGCAGGTCGGCGCGGTCAGGCGGCGCCACGGGGCCGTCCGCCTGCAGGGCCATCTCAGGCGCGGGCCCGGACG
>NZ_JBELMH010000076.1:12017-15626 GCF_042096055.1 Citreimonas sp.
GGCGGCGCCACGGGGCCGTCCGCCTGCAGGGCCATCTCAGGCGCGGGCCCGGACGATGTCGGCCGAGGGCGTCAGCCGGTCGGCGTACATGGTCACCATCTGCGCCAGCTGCGCCTCGCCCGGGCAGGCGGGGATCGAGGCGATGGCGCCCGACAGGATGTCCTTCAGGCGGCTAACGGCGCCGTGCACGCCCAGCTGGGTGACGGCGTTGGGGCGGCCGTGCAGGTCGTCCTGGCCGGCGGGCTTGCCCAGCGCGGATTCGTCGTAGAGCGCGTCGCGCAGGTCGTCGGCCACCTGGAACGCCTCGCCGATGCGGGCGCCGAGCTCGTACCACGGCTCGGCCTCCTGCCCGGCGGCGACGGCGCCCATCTGCGTGGCCGCGATGAACAGCGCCCCGGTCTTCGAGCGGTGGTAGGCCGAGAGGTCGATCTGGTCCTCGCTCTCCCACCCCTGGCCGGCGCAGATGCCGTGCGGCATGCCGGTCTGGCGCGCCAGCAGCGACACAAGCTGGATCGCGCGGTCCGGCGCGTCGCCCGAGGCGCGGGCAAGCACATCGAAGGCCAGAACGATCAGCGAATCCCCCGCCAGCACGGCGAGCGGCTGCGAATAGGCACGGTGCACGCTGGGCTTGCCGCGCCGCAGAGCGGCGTCGTCGAAGCACGGCAGGTCGTCGTGCACGAGGCTGGCGCAATGGATCAGTTCCAGCGCGGCGGCCGCGGCATCCGACAGGCCGGGGCGGTCGTCGCCGCAGGCCATCGCGACCGACAAAAGGATGGTCGGGCGGATACGGGCGCCGCCGGGCGTGCAGGCGTAATCGAGCGCCTCGGACAGGCGGGCGGGCGCCGGGCCGGCGCGGCCCCGGGCGATCGCGCGGGTCACCGCGGTGTCGATCCTTGCGTGCAGTCCCATGGGTGTCCCCTCGCGCTGTCAGGCAAGCTGTCATTATTTTCGGACAGCCATGTGTAAATCACACTGGACAGTCGGCGGCGTCGAGTCAACTATCGAGGCATGGTTTCTCTGCCGGCCCAGCACTCTGCCTTCAGCCGCCGCGGCCCGGTCGTGGTGATCGGCGCTGGCATCGGCGGGCTGGCCGCGGCGCTGCGTCTGACCGCCGCCGGGCGCGACGTGACGGTGATCGAGGCCGCCGATGCGCCCGGCGGCAAGATCCGCCAGGCGCCCCGCGCGGCGGGCGGCGTCGATGCCGGGCCGACGGTGCTGACCCTGCGCGCGGTCTTCGACGAATTGTTCGCCGCCGCGGGCGCGGAGCTGGACGACCACGTAACCTTGCACCGGCAAGAGATCCTCGCGCGGCACTGGTGGCCGGGCAGCGGCCCGCTGGACCTGTTCGCCGATGCGGGTCGCAGCGAGGCCGCCGTGCGCGCCTTCGCCGGGCCACGCGCGGCGGACGAGTTCCGCGCCTTCAACGCGCGCGCGAAGACGCTGTTCGACGGGTTCCGCGCACCGGTGATCGAGTCGGCCGTGCCCGAGCTGTCCGCGCTGGTCCGGACGGTGGCCGCGCGCCCTGCCCTGTTGCGCGCCATGGCGCCGGGTCGCAGCCTCGACGCGGTGCTGCGCCGCGACTTGACCGATCCGCGGCTGCGGCAATTGTTCGGCCGCTACGCCACCTATGTGGGCGGCTCGCCCTATCGCAGCCCCGGTCTGCTCGCGCTGATCTGGCAGGCCGAGGCCGGCGGCGTCTGGGCGGTCGAGGGCGGCATGCACGCGCTGGCGCGCGCCATCGCCGCGCTGATCGAGGCGCGCGGCGGCCGCATCCGGCTGAACGCGCCGGTTGCGCGAATCCTGACCGACAGCGACGGCGTGACCGGCGTTGCGCTGGCCGGCGGCGCGGTTGTGCCGGCGGCGCACGTGATCTTCAACGGCGACCCGCGCGCCCTGCCCCTGGGTCTTCTGGGCAGCGGCATCGCCGACGTCGCGCCCCGCACCCGCGACGCCCCGCGCAGCCTGTCGGCGCAGGTCTGGGCCTTTGCCTCGGCCATCGATGGCCCTGCACTGACGCATCACAACGTGTTCTTCTGCGCCGATCCGCGCGCCGAGTTCGCGGCGCTCGAGCGTGGCGAGACGCCCGACGACACGACGCTGTACCTCTGCGCGCAGGATCGCGGCTTTGGCCGCCCACCCCCTGCCCGCGAGCGGTTCGAGATCATCCTGAACGCGCCGCCGCTGACCGGCGGCCGGCCCGACCCCGAGGAGTTCGAGCGATGTCACACGCGGACCTTCCAGACGCTGAGGCGCTTCGGCCTGACCTTCGCCGACAGCCCGGATCGGGCGGCGCTGACGACGCCCGACCAGTTCGACGCCCGCTTTCCCGGCAGCGCCGGATCGCTCTACGGGCAGAGCCCGCATGGGATGACGGCGGCGCTGGCGCGGCCGACGGCGCGGACGACGGTGCCGGGGCTTTGGCTGGCGGGGGGCGGCTGCCATCCGGGCGCGGGCGTGCCGATGGCGGCGCTCTCCGGCCGGCACGCGGCCGAGGCGATCTTGAAGGACCGAACTTCCACCTTGCCGTCTCCCCGGACGGCTACGCCTGGTGGTATGTCGACGCGATTTCGGATTGCGGCACGCGCGCCCTTTCGGTCATCGGGTTCATAGGCTCGGTCTTTTCGCCCTGGTACGCATGGTCGGGCCGGCGCGACCCGGAAAACCACGTCTGCCTGAACGTGGCGACCTACGGGCCCGGCGGGCGCTTCGCGATGACCGATCGCGGCCGCGCGGCGCTGCGGCAGGACCCGCGGCGGATCGACATCGGGCCGTCCTCGATGACGTGGGAACGCGGCGCGCTGGTGATCGACGTGGACGAGATCGGCGGACCGCCGCTGTTCGGCCGCATCCGGGGCCGCATCCGCGTGACGCCCGACGCCATCACCGGGGTCGAGCTGCCGCTGACGCAGGACGGCGCGCATGTCTGGCGGCCCTTCGCGCCCAGCGCGCGGGTGGCTTGCACGCTGGAGGCGCCGGGCTGGCAATGGCGCGGACACGGCTATTTCGACGCCAACTTCGGCACCCGCGCGCTGGAGGCGGATTTCGACCGCTGGACCTGGGGGCGCTTCCCGGCGATGGGCGGTGCGACGTGCTTCTACGACTCGCGGCGCCGCGACGGCAGCACGCTGGCGGCGGGTTTCCACTTCGACGCGGGCGGGCGGGCGCATGCGATCGCCCTGCCCCCGCAGCACCGGATCCGCCGGTCGCTGTGGGGCGTTCGACGCGAGACGCGTGGCGATGCCGGCAGCACGCCGCGCCAGGTGATGGGCATGCTCGACGCGCCGTTCTACACGCGGTCGATGGTGCAGACTGTGCTGGACGGCGAACGCACCATCGGCGTGCACGAGGCGCTGGACCTGCGACGCTTCCGGTCGGGGCTGCTCAAGCCGATGCTGGCCTGTCGGGTGCCGCGCCGGGCGGGCTGGACCTTCGGGCTGTAGCGCCTACTCGGCCGGCTGGGCGCCACCGGCGCGCGCCACCTCGGGGTTGAGCCGCCAGACCGCGCCGTTGAGCGCACCGGCGATCGTCACCCACAGAAGGTACGGCGCGAAGAGCGCGCCGGCGATCCAGTCGACCTGCCACAACGCCACCATCGCAGCGGCCACAGCC
>NZ_JBELMH010000077.1:0-14141 GCF_042096055.1 Citreimonas sp.
CGAAGCCCTCGGCGCGGGTCTTCTCGTACATCTCGGTGATGCCGTCGCCCTGCGACAGCTTGGCGCGATGGCCGTAGCGCACGCCGTCGTAGCGCGCCAGGTTCGACGACGCCTCGGCCGGCGCGATCACGTAATAGGCCGGCAGCGCATACTTGGTGTGCGGCAAGCTGATGTCGCGGATCTCGGCGCCCGCGTCCTGCAGCATCCGTCGCCCCTCGGCCCAGAGCGACTCGATCTCGTCGGGCATGCCGTCCATGCGGTATTCGCGCGGGATGCCGATCACCTTGCCCTTGATGTCGCCGGTCAGCATCGCCTCGAAATCCGGCACGGGCAAGTCGGCGCTGGTCGAATCCTTGGGATCGTGGCCGCACATCGCCTGCAGCATGATCGCCGCGTCGCGCACGTCCTTGGCCATCGGCCCGGCCTGATCGAGCGACGAGGCGAACGCCACGATCCCCCAGCGCGAGCAGCGCCCGTAGGTCGGCTTGATCCCCGTGATGCCGGTGAAGGCCGCCGGTTGACGGATCGACCCGCCGGTGTCGGTGCCGGTCGCGCCCAGGCACAGGTCGGCGGCCACGGCCGCGGCGGACCCGCCGGACGAGCCGCCCGGCGTCAGCTTCGTGTCGTCGTTGCCGGCGCGCCACGGGTTCACGGCGTTGCCGTAGGTGCTGGTCTCGTTGCTGCTGCCCATGGCGAACTCGTCCATGTTCAGCTTGCCCAGCATCACCGCGCCCGCGTCGAACAGCTGGCCGGTCACGGTGGATTCGTACTCCGGCCTGAACCCCTGCAGGATGCGCGAGGCCGCCTGGCTGGGCACGCCCTTAGTGCAGAACAGGTCCTTGATCCCCAGCGGGATGCCGCACAGCGACGGCGCGTCGCCCGCCTTGATCCGCGCATCGGCGGCGGATGCCTGCTCGCGCGCGATCTCGGGCGTGTGGTGCACGAAGGCGTTCAGCGCGCCCGCGCCCTCGATCGCGGTCAGGCAGGCCTCGGTCAGCTCGGTCGCGGTCACGTCGCCCTTGCGCAGCGCGTCGCGCGCCTCGGCGATCTTCATCTTCGGCAGCTCGGTCATCTCAGGTCATCCTCTGGATCGTCAGGTCGGAGCGGGCCCGCAGCCTCACTCGACGACCTTGGGCACGGCGAAGAACCCCTCGCGGGCGTCGGGCGCGTTCGACAGCACCTTGTCCTGCATGCCGCCGTCGGTGACGCCGTCCTGCCGGCGCTTCAGCCGCATCGGGGTCACGCCGGTCATCGGCTCGACGCCCTCGACGTCGACCTCCTGCAACTGCTCGATGAAGCCCAGGATGGTGTTGAAATCCTGCGCCAGCCCCTCCAGGGCCTCGTCCTCGACCTTGATGCGCGCCAGTTTCGCCACGCGCGCGGCGGTTTCGGTGTCGATCGACATCGCGGGTTCCCCTTGCCTCGGATCGGCCCGGCTTTAGCGTCCCGCCGCCCCGCCCGCAAGCCTGTGGCGCCGCAGCACGACGATCATCCAGCCCAGCATGATCGCGTTGAGCACGTGCCACAGGAAATGCGTGCCCAGCGGGATCGCAGCGCACAGCGGTGCATCCAGCGTGCGCGCGGTCAAAGAGGCCACGAGGATCGTCGCCCCGAGCGCCAGCCCGCGCGCCGTCGCGGGCGCCCGGCGCCGCAGCGCCAGCGCATAGGCGTAGATCAGCAAAGGCACCGGCGCGTAGGCGGCCGAGCCGCCCAGCCCCGGCACCAGCGCAAAGACCCGGCCCAGCACGACCGCGTAGGGCACGAAGGCCGCCGCGCCCAGCACCGAAGGCCACGCCGGCCAGCCCCAGAAATGCCGGTTGGCCGCGTAGACATAGAGCAGGATGAACAGCAGGATCGGCAAGACGTCCGCCAGCCCGGCCCAGGCCTGCGCCAGCGTGTGGAACAGGAACGAGCCCACGCCGATGGCGAACAGCACCACCGCCAGCACCCGCTCGATCCCGCGCGCGCCGCGCCAGACCCACAGCGCGGCGATCAGGAAGGCCGCGTTGGTCACCGCGTTGACCGGCTCGGCCCAGAAGGCGGGCCCCAGCCGCTCGCAATAGCCGTCCACCGCCGCCGTCCAGTCCATCGCGCGCTCCTGCCCCGTCCCGCCCACCATATGGACCGCCGCGCCCAAGCTGCTAGTGTCGCGGCGAACCCTATCAGGAGGAACCATCATGCAGATCATCTGGCTGGGCCATGGCAGCTTCCGCATCGAGATCGAGGACCAGGTTCTGCTGGTCGACCCGTGGCTGAACGGCAACCCGATGATGAAGGACCAGGACCACGACGCCGCCACCGCCGGCGCGACCCAGATCCTGGTGACGCACGGCCACGGCGACCACACCGCCGACATCGTGGCGCTGTCGCAAAAGACCGGCGCGCCGGTCTCGGGCATGGTCGAACTGGCCAAGACGCTTTACGGCATGGGCGCGGCCGAGGGGCAGGCCTTCAACAAGGGCGGCACCGTGCGCTTCGGCAAGGTCGCCGTGACGATGGTGCCGGCCTCGCATTCCTCGTCGATGGAGGTGGACGGCGCGACCCACTACATGGGCATGGAGATCGGCTACATGATCGCGGGCGAAGGCCACGTGATCTACGTTTCGGGCGACACCGGCATCATGGCCGACATGTCGTGGATGGGCGAATACCACCGCCCCGACATCGGCATCCTGTCGGCCGGCGGGCATTACACGATGGACATGAAGCAGGCGGCCTGGGCGGCGAAGACATACTTCGACTTCAAGACCGTGATCCCCTGCCACTACCGCACCTTCCCGCTGCTCGAGCAATCCGCCGACGCGCTGAAACAGGGCCTGCCCAGCGTCGGCGTGATCGAGCCGCAAGTGATGCAGCCGATCACGCTGTAGGTGCCCGCACCCACTGTCCTGATCGTCGCCCAGGCCGGCCGGCTCCAGGCCGAGGCGTTGCTCTTCGCCGCCTCGCTGGCCGAGAGCTCGCCCACTGCGTCCCTCGTGGTGGCCGAACCGCAGCCCGGCCCGCTCTGGGACGACGATCCACGCATGGACGGCGACGCACGCGCCGCGCTCGACCGGCTCGGCGCGCGCGTCGTGCCTTTCGAGGCGCGCCGTTTCGGCCAGGCCTATCCGCAGGGCAACAAGATCGAGGCGCTGTCCGTCCTGCCCGCCGGCACGCCCTTCGCGTTCTTCGACACCGACACGCTGATCACCGGCGACCTCGCCGCCGTGCCGCTGGACCCCGACCGGCCCGCCGCCTCGCTGCGGCGCAAGGATACGTGGCCGAAGCCCGACATCGCCGGCCACGGCCGCGAAGCGATCTGGCGCGCGCTCTACGACCGGTTCGACCTCGACTTCGACGCCAGCCTCGACACCGCGCACCCGCCCGACGACTGGCGGCGCTACCTCTATTTCAACGCGGGTTTCTTCCACTTCCGCTGCCCACACGTTTTCGGGCAGCGCTTCCTGCACACCGCGCTCGCGATCCGCGACGCGCCGCCGCCCGAACTGACAGGCCAAAGCCTCGATCCGTGGCTCGACCAGGTGGCGCTGCCGCTGGTGATCCACGCCCTGGGCGGCGGGCGCGACGCGCTGGCGCCGGGCTGGATCGACGGGCGCACGTCGTGCCACTGGCGCGCGCTGCCGCTGCTCTACGCCCGCGAATCCGACGCCATCGTCGCCCTGCTCGAGCGCCTCGCCCACCGGCCGGACCTCAAGCCGCTGCTGGCACGGCACGAACCGCTGCGCCGCCTGGTCCTTGAGGGCGAGGGCGCGCGCATCCGCGCCATGTTCGACCGCGCCGCCCTGCCGCCCGACGAACGCGCCATCCGCAAGCGCATCCGCGCCGCCGGTCTCTGGCTGCGCTGAGGGAACCGCCGCGCCGCCCGCACGGTTCGCCCAGCATGACGCCCATCGCCGACATGATCTTCCAGGGCTGGACCGGGATCCTGCGCGTGCTGCTCGTCGGCACGCTCGCCTATGCCGGGCTGCTGGTCTTCCTGCGCGCGTCCGGCAAGCGCACGCTGTCCAAGCTCAACGCCTTCGACCTCGTGGTCACCGTGGCGCTCGGCTCGACCCTGTCGTCGATCCTGCTGTCGAACTCGATCGCGCTGCTCGAGGGGCTGGCCGCGCTGCTGCTGCTGGTCGCGCTGCAATGGCTGGTGGCGCGGCTGTCGGTCGCCTCGCCCGCCTTCGCGCGCGCCGTGCGGTCCGAACCCAGCATCCTGATGCGCGGGGGCGAGCCCTGCCGCCGCACCATGCGCGCGGAACGCGTGACCGAGGCCGAGCTGGCGCAGGTCCTCCGAGCCAACGGCGCCACCCAGCCGGACGATGCCGACACGGTGATCCTGGAAAGCGACGGCTCGTTCAGCGTGATCGCGCGCGACTCCTTCGGCGCGATGCGCACCACCCGCGTGGGCCTGCCCGAAGACGCGACCTGATCGCGCCCGTTGTCGCAAAGGGCGCGACCGGCTACTGATGCGGCCAACGCAACAGCAGGCCGGGAGGACCGCCATGACCGACACGCCCAAGTACGGCTTCGACACGCTTCAGGTGCACGCGGGCGCCCGTCCCGACCCGGCGACCGGCGCGCGGCAGGTGCCGATCTACCAGACCACCGCCTACGTCTTCCGCGACGCCGAACACGCCGCCGCCCTCTTCAACCTGCAGGAAGTGGGCTACATCTACTCGCGCCTGACCAACCCGACGGTCGCGGCGCTGCAGGAACGCGTCGCCACGCTGGAAGGCGGCGCCGGGGCGATCTGCTGCTCGTCCGGGCACGCGGCGCAGATCATGGCGCTGTTCCCGCTGATGGGGCCGGGGCGCAACATCGTGGTCTCGACGCGGCTCTACGGCGGGTCGATCACCCAGTTCAGCCAGACCATCAAGCGCTTCGGCTGGTCCGCCCGCTTCGTCGACTTCGACGACGTCGAGGCGATCGCCGCGGCCATCGACGAAGACACCCGCGCGGTGTTCTGCGAATCGATCGCCAATCCGGGCGGCTACATCACCGACCTCGACGCGGTGGCCAAGGTCGCCGACGCGGCGGGCCTGCCGCTGATCGTCGACAACACCTCGGCCACGCCGTACCTGTGCCGCCCGATCGAACACGGCGCCACGCTGGTCGTGCATTCGATGACCAAGTTCCTGACCGGTAACGGCACCGTCACCGGCGGCTGCGTCGTCGATTCGGGCAAGTTCGACTGGTCCGCGTCCGGCAAGTTCCCCTCTCTGTCCGAGCCCGAGCCCGCCTATCACGGCCTGAAGTTCCACGAGACCTTCGGCCCGCTGGCCTTCACCTTCCACGGCATCGCCATCGGCCTGCGCGACCTGGGCATGACGCTGAACCCGCAGGCCGCGCATTACACCCTGATGGGGATCGAGACGCTGTCCCTGCGGATGGAGCGGCACGTGAAGAACGCCGTCGAGGTCGCCGGCTGGCTGGAAAAGCACCCGGCGGTCAAGGCCGTGACCTATGCGGGCCTGCCGTCCTCGCCCTGGCACGGCCGGGTCGCGCGGATCTGCCCCAAGGGCGCGGGCGGGCTGTTCACCGTCACGCTGAAGGGCGGCTACGATGCCTGCATCAAGCTGGTCGACAGCCTCGAGATCTTCAGCCACGTGGCCAACCTCGGCGACACGCGCAGCCTGGTGATCCACTCGGCCAGCACCACGCACCGCCAGCTGACCGAGGAACAGCAGGTCGCGGCCGGGGCCTCCCCCGACGTAGTGCGCATCTCGATCGGGATCGAGGACGCCAAGGACCTGATCGCCGACCTCGACCAGGCGCTGGCCAAAGCCGGCTGACCGCCTGACGGGACGGCTGAAACGACAAAGGCCCGCCGGATCCCGGCGGGCCTTTCGATTGTCTGCGTGCGCCGGGTTACGGTTGCACCAGCTCCCACACCATGGTCACGCGGGCGTTGATCGTGGTGCTGCCCGCCTCGACCGGCACCCCGCGCGAGGCTTCCATCGCCATCATCGGCTGCGGGCCGCCATTCGTCTCCTGCGGCTCCGAGATCGACTGGATCGCGCCCAGAGTGACGCCGGCGGCGTCGGCGTACAGCTGCGCCTTGGCGCGCGCGTCCTCGACCGCGGCGCGGCGCGCCTCGTTCATGATCGGGCGCGGGTCCTGCAGGGTGAAGCGCAGCGACGAAAGCCGGTTGGCGCCGTCGTCCAGCACCGCCTGCAGCACCGGCCCCAGCGATTCGAGGTCGCGGACCTGCACCGTCAGCTGGTTCGACGCCTCGAACCCCTCGAACTGCGCCTGGCCGTTCAGGTCGTTCTCGCGCACCGGGTACAGCGACAGGTCGGTGGTCTGCATGTCGGCCGGCGCGACGCCCGCGGCGCCCAGGCGCTGGATGATCGCCTCGGCCGTGGTGGAGGCGGCGTTCATCGCCTCGCTGGCGCGGGCCGCGCGCTCGGTCACGCCCAGCGTGACCACCGCCATGTCCGGCGCCACGGTGCGGGACCCGTCGCCCGTCACGGTCAGCGTGGCCTGTGCGAGGACCGGCGACGCCATCGCCAGCAGGATCGCGGTGAGAATTGCGCGCATGCGTGTCTTCCTTTCAAAGGCATCGTCGCGCGCATGTTGCGCCGCACACCGCCCGACGCAAGCCCGTCGTCCCGGGCATTCTTTCGTTGGGCGAAGACTTGCTGTAGGCTGGCTGCGACGCGCCGTCCGGGGATGACCGGACCGCGCCGGACGTGGTAGGGACTGAAGATGGTACCGACTTTCGCGCTGTCCTTGTCCTTCGAGGGGATCGCCCTGCTGCGCCGGGGGCCGCGCGGCTGGACGCAGCTTGACCACGTGGCGGCCGAGGCGTCCGACCTCGACGCCGGGATGGCACGCCTGCGCGCCCGCGCGACCGATGCTGGTTCCGACGGCGACGCCGTCCTGCTGCTGCTCCCCGAGGCGCAGGTGCGCTACCTCGACCTGCCCGCCCCCGGCGCCGACGAGGCTGCCGCCGCGCGCACCGCGATGCAGGGCGCCAGCCCCTACGCGTTGTCCGAACTCACGGTCGACCACGTGACCCATGACGGCACGCTCTACGTCGCCGCCGTCGCGAACGAGACCCTGGACGAGGCCGAGGCCTTTGCCCGTACCCACGGCTTCCGCCCCGTGGGCTTCGCCGCCCTGCCGCCCGAGGGCGCGTTCCACGGCACCGCCGTGTTCGGCGCCGCCGCATCGTGGACCGGCCCCGCCCCGACACGCCCGGAGGCGCCGGCGCTCCTCGTCCCGGACCAGCCCGAGCCCGCCGCGCCGGAGGCCTCGGCCGAGCCCGCTCCGACCGAGACCGGCAAGGCCAGTCCCGAAAGCCCCGCGCCCGAGACGCCGCCCCTGACGTTCTCCAGTCGCCGCGCCGCCGAGACTCAGCCACCGGCGCCCGAGCCCGGGGAACCCGCCGCGAAAGCTGCGCCCGCTGCCAAGCCCGCGCCGAAGCCATCCGCCGCTCGCGACGCAAAACCCGCCCAGGCCGCCCCGGCTCTCGGCGCGACCGCGGCCGCGACACCCGGGGCAAAGCCACCCGCGCCTGCCGCGAAGTCCGCGGCACCCCACGCCAAGGCGCCCGCGCCCGCCGGCCCGGCCGCGTCCGGCCCGACCCCGATCGCGGTGCAGGGCGCCGCCTTCCGCGAGCGCATCCTCGACCGCGCCCGCCAGGCCGAGGCCTTCGCCGCGGCACAGGCCGAGGAAACCCCGCCCGAACCGCCGCGCGGCCGCCGCGCCTCGCGCGCGGAACGGCGGCACCTGGCTGCGAACGGCGTGCCCGGAGGCCGGAAAGGCCGCAAGGCCGGCCTCGCGCTGACCGCGGCCCTGCTGATCGCGCTGGCGGCGCTGGCCGGCTGGTCGCTGCTGGGACCCGGCGACGACACCGCGCCGTCGCCCATCGCCACCCTGCCCGCGCCCGATCCGGCCGAGCCGCAGGAGACCGCACTGGCCGAGACGGACGCAGCGGACCCCGCGCCGATCGACCCGGCCGCGCAGGACGAGGCCGCGTCCGAAGACACCGCGCTGGCCGAGACGGACCTGCCCCTCCCTCCGCCGTCCACCGAAACCGCGGAAGAAGCGCCCGAAGCCGCCCCCCGCCCGCTGACCGAGGACGAGGCCGCCGCGACCTACGCCGCCACCGGCATCTGGCAGCGCGCACCCGAACAGCCCGACCGCCCCGAGACCGGCGCGGTCGAGGACCTCTACGTCGCCTCGATCGACCCCGGCGTGCAGCAGTTCGACGCCGTCGCCCTGCCGCCCGCGCGCGGATACGCGCCCGACGCTCCGCCCGCCGAGCCGGGCCTGCCGCCGCCGCCCGGCGTGACCTTCACGCTGGACGAGCGCGGCCTCGTCGAAGCCACGCCCGAGGGCGCGCTGACGCCCGACGGCCACCGCGTCTATCTGGGGGCGCCGCCGGCGACGCCACCCCTGCGCCAGGCCGCCCTGCCCGACGATCAATCCGCCGTCACGCCGCCCGCGGCGTTCGAGGGCCTTCGCCCGTCGGCCCGGCCCGGCGACATCATCGAACAGAACGAACGCGCCACGCTGCAGGGCCTGTCGCGCGACGAGCTCGCGTCGTTCCGCCCCGCCCGGCGCCCCGGCTCGGCGCAGGAACAGGCCGAGATCGACACGCCCGACGCCACCGCCGAGGCGGTCGCGCGCTCGCTGCTGCCCGCCGCGCGGCCGCAGGGCTTCTCCACCACCGTCGCCTCGGCCCGCCAGAGCACGCCGACCGAGACCGCCGCGCCGCCGCGCACGGTCAGCCCGGACGTGCCCACCACCGCCGAGGTCGCCCGCGCAGCCACCGTGCGCAACGCCGTCAACCTCAGCGACACGGCGCTGTTCGGCATCTACGGCGCGGCCGCCGACCGCCGCGCGCTGGTGCGGCTGCCCAACGGCGATTACGAGAAGGTAAAGGTGGGCGACCGGCTGGACGGCGGCGAGGTGCTGGCCATCGGCGAATCCGAGCTGCGCTACCGCAAGCGCGGGCGCACGATCACGCTGGAACTGCCGCGCGGCTGACGCGCCGTCCGGGCCCACGCGACCGGCCCATTCCGCACCGACGCACCCAACAAGAAACGGCCCGAACGCAGGCGCCCGGACCGTCCCTAGTCAAGGCGTGAGGGGCGACCGCCCCCCGCCGATCATTCCGCGTCGGTCAGCTCGCCGCTTTCGATCTGCTCGCGCTCGATCGATTCGAACAGCGCCTTGAAGTTGCCTTCGCCGAAGCCGTCGTCGCCCTTGCGCTGGATGAACTCGAAGAAGATCGGCCCGATCACGGTCTTCGAGAAGATCTGCAGCAGGATCTTGGTCTCGCCGCCGTCCAGCACGCCTTCGCCGTCGATCAGGATGCCGTGCTTCTTCATGCGCTCGACCGGCTCGTCATGGCCCTGCACGCGCTCGAAGCTCATGTCGTAGTAGGTGTCGGGCGGCGCCGGCATGAAGCGGATGCCCTTCTCGGCGATCGCGTCGGTCGCGGCGTAGATGTCGCGCGCGCCCACGGCGATGTGCTGGATGCCCTCGCCGTTGTACTTCCGCAGGTAGGCCACGATCTGGCCCTTCTCGTCGCGGTCCTCGTTGATCGGGATGCGGATCCGCCCGCAGGGCGAGGTCAGCGCGCGGCTGGTCAGGCCCGTGTACTTGCCCTCGATGTCGAAGAACCGGATCTCGCGGAAGTTGAAGAGATCGCCGTAGAACTTGAACCACGTGTCCATGTTGCCCTTGAACACGTTGTGCGTGAGGTGGTCGAGATACCAGAAGCCCACGCCGCGCGGCTTGGATTGCGCGATCCAGTCGAATTCCTCGTTGTAGGGCGAGGTGTCGTAATACTGGTCGGTGAAGTAGATCAGGCTACCGCCGATCCCCTTGATCGCGGGCCAGTCGACGGTCTTGTCGTCGCCTTCGTAGGGCTCGGCGCCGTTCTTCACCGCGTGCTCGTACGCGTGCTGCGCGTCGACCACGCGCCACGCCATCGACGGCGCGCAGGGCCCGTGCTCCTCGACGAAGCGCGCGGCGAAGCTGCCCGGCTCGGCGTTGAGGACGTAGGTGATGTCGCCCTGCTGCCACAGCTCGATCTGCCTGGTCTTGTGCGTGGCGACGTGTTCGTAGCCCATCTTGGCGAAGAGGTCGCGCAGCTCCTGCGGCTCGGGATGCGCGAACTCGACGAATTCGAAGCCGTCGGTGCCGGCGGGGTTCTGCTCGGTGATCGTCGCCTGCGGGGCGTCGTGCGGGAACGGACCCATGATGTGCCTCCTGTGCAAATGTCGGGTCCGATCATACACCCGCCCGGGTGCGGAGGTTGCGCATTTCCGGGACCTTGGCGGCGTGCGGCGCGCGGGACTTGCATATTCCGGGCCGATGACGCGTAATCCGCGCATGGATCTCGACTCGGTGGACATCGCCCTTCTGGACGCCCTGCAACGCGACGGGCAGGCGACCGCGCAGGACCTGGGTGCGCGGCTGAACCTGTCGCCCAGCCAGGCCGGACGCCGCCGCCAGCGGCTCGAGGCCGCCGGCATCATCGAGGGCTACCGCGCGCGCCTCGCCCCCGACCGGCTGGGCCTTGCGGTGCAGGCCTTCGTGCAGGTGCAATTGTCGCGCCACGGCGCCGAACAGGCCCGCGACTTCGCCCGCCTGCTCGACCGGCGCCCCGAGATCACCTCGGCCTGGACGATGACGGGCGACGCCGACTACCTGCTGCGCGTCTGGTGCCGCGACCTGCAGGCGCTGAACCGCCTGATCCACGAGGACCTGCTGGCCAACCCGCTGGTGGCCCGCGTGCACAGCCAGATCGTGATGAACCAGCCGAAGACGGATTCGCCGCTGCCGATCGGCTGACCGCCCGGGCGTCGGGGTTACGTGTAGGCGTCGGTGCAGGGGGCTTGCCCCCTCTGGCCTGCGGCCATTCACCCCCAGGATATTTTTGGACCAAAGAAGCGGCGGGCGCGGGTTTTCTGGTGCCGTCGCGCGCGTCGAATATGAACGGATGATGAATCCGCCTCTGTAACCTATTGATTTTCCGCTGCCCGAGGCCTGTCCCACGATGGGACACCGGATCGCGCGTCTAGAACGGCACGTCGTCCGCCGCGGTGACGAAGCGCGCGACCACCTTCTTGGTGCCGGCCTTCTCGAACGCGATCTCGAGCTTGTCGCCCTCGATCCCGGCGACCGCGCCGTAGCCGAATTTCTGGTGGAAGACCCGCTCTCCGATCGAGAAGGCGCTGACCGCCTCGAGGTCGATGACCTGGTGGCGGCTTTCGCGCGGCTGGCTGACCGGCCGCTGGGCCGAGCGTTCCTGAAGCCGCCGCCAGCCGGGCGAGTTGTAGACGTCCGCGCGGCTGGCCTTGTCCTGCAGGTCGGATTCCGCCGCCGTCCGCATCACCGGCGAGGCGCCCGCCGCCATGCCGCCTGCCCCGTAGCCGCCGCCGTAGAGGCCCGGCGGGGTCAGCACGTCGACATGGTCCGCGGGCAGCTCGTCCACGAAGCGCGAGGGCATCTGGGACTGCCATTGCCCGAACACGCGCCGGTTGCCCGCGAACGAGATCGTGCAGACTTCCTCGGCCCGGGTGATGCCCACGTAGGCGAGCCTGCGCTCTTCCTCGAGGCCCTTCACGCCGCTTTCGTCCATCGACCGCTGCGAGGGGAACAGCCCGTCCTCCCATCCCGGCAGGAAGACGACCGGGAATTCGAGACCCTTGGCCGCGTGCAGCGTCATGATGCTGACCTTGGCGCCGCCCTCGTCGGATTCGTTGTCCATCACCAGGCTGACATGCTCAAGGAAGCCCTGCAGGTTCTCGAATCCTTCGAGCGCCTTGACCAGCTCCTTGAGGTTCTCCAGCCGGCCCGGCGCCTCGGGCGTCTTGTCGTTCTGCCACATCGCGGTGTAGCCGGACTCATCAAGCACGATCTCGGCCAGTTCCATGTGGCTCAGGTCCTTGTCGCCGGTCATCCGGCCCCAGCGGGCGAGACCGACGATCAGGTCCTTCAGCGCCGCCGCGCCCTTGCCCTTGATCGCGCCCTGTTCGACCGCCAGCGCCGCGCCGTCGAGCAGCGACACGCCGTTGTCGCGCGCCAGCCGCTGGATGGTCTGCTGCGCCTTGTCTCCGAGGCCGCGCTTGGGCGTGTTCACCACCCGCTCGAACGCCAGATCGTCGGCGGGCGACACGACCAGCCGGAAATAGGCCATCGCGTCGCGGATCTCCATCCGCTCGTAGAAGCGCGGGCCGCCGATCACGCGGTAGGGCAGCCCGATGGTCAGGAACCGGTCCTCGAACGCGCGCATCTGGTGGGACGCGCGCACGAGGATCGCCATGTCGTCGAGGCTGTAGGGCCGCATCCCGCGCGTGCCGCTCTGCATGGACTCGATCTCCTCGCCGATCCAGCGGGCCTCTTCCTCGCCGTCCCAATGGCCGATCAGGCGCACCTTCTCGCCCTCGGCCGCGTCGGTCCACAGCTCCTTGCCCAGCCGGCTTTCGTTGCCGCGGATCACGTTCGACGCGGCGGCGAGGATATGCGGGGTCGAGCGGTAGTTCTGTTCGAGACGCACCACGTGCGCGCCCTCGAAGTCCTTCTCGAAGCGCAGGATGTTGCCCACCTCGGCGCCGCGCCAGCCATAGATCGACTGGTCGTCGTCGCCCACGCAGCAGATGTTGCGGTGTCCCTGCGCCAGCAGCCGAAGCCAGAGATACTGCGCGACGTTGGTGTCCTGGTACTCGTCCACGAGGATGTAGCGGAACCAGCGCTGGTACTGGTCGAGCACGTCCGCGTGGTTGCGGAAGATCGTGACCATGTGCAGCAGCAGATCGCCGAAATCGCAGGCGTTCAGCTCGGCCAGGCGCGCCTGGTACTGGGCGTAGAGCTCGGGCCCGCGGTGGTTGTAGGCACCGGCATCCTGCGCCGGCACCCGGTCGGGCGTCAGCGCGCGGTTCTTCCAGCCGTCGATGATCGAGGCGAGCTGCCGAGCGGGCCAGCGCTTCTCGTCGATGCCGGCGGCGTTGATCAGCTGTTTCAGCAGGCGGATCTGGTCGTCGGTGTCGAGGATGGTGAAGTTCGACTTCAGCCCCGCCAGTTCCGCGTGGCGGCGCAGCAGCTTGACGCAGATCGCGTGGAAGGTGCCCAGCCAGGGCATTCCCTCGGCCGGCTGGCCCAGCATCTGGCCGACGCGGTTCTTCATCTCGCGCGCGGCCTTGTTGGTGAAGGTCACGGCGAGGATCTCGTTCGGGCGGGCGCGGCCGGTCATCAGCAGGTGCACGATCCGCGCGGTCAGCGCGCGGGTCTTGCCGGTGCCGGCGCCCGCCAGCATCAGCACGGGGCCGTCCAGCGTTTCCACCGCCTGCCGCTGGGCGGGGTTCAACCCGTCGAGATACGGCGTCGGCCGCGCCGCCATCGCGCGCGCGGACAGCGATGCGCCTTCGAAGGCGTCCATGTCGTCGAAGCTGCTCATGCGCGCAATCTAGCCCGGGCGTAACGGGATTGAAAGCATGTGTTCTTGTCTTGTTCCCGCCCTTTTGTCCAGATCGGAGAAATGGCTTGCAGCGCGGCCGGTTGCGGGCATGGACAAATCCGCGCGGGCGGGCATGACTGCGCGGATGGACCTCGATCTCGACTATCCCGCCGTCTCCGACCTGCGCCGCGCCGCGCGCCGGCGCATCCCGCATTTCGCCTTCGAATACCTCGACAGCGGCACGGGACGCGAGCTTCAGGTCGCCGCCAACCGCGCGGCGCTGGACGCGGTGCGGTTCCTGCCGGGCATCCTGCCGGGCAAGGTCGCGCCCGATTTCACCACGCGGTTGCTGGGCGAGGATTGGTCGCGCCCCTTCGGCATCGCGCCGCTGGGCATGTCCGGGCTGATCTGGCCGGGGGCCGAGGCGATGCTGGCCCGCTTCGCGCACGAGGCCGGCATCCCCTACGCGCTGTCCGCGGTCGCCACGCGCGTGCCCGAGGATGTGGGCCCGCTGACCGGCGGGCGCGGCTGGTTCCAGCTGTATTGCCCCGCCGATCCGGAGATCCGCCGGGACATGCTGAAGCGGGCCAGGGCCTCGGGTTTCTCGACCCTGATCTTCACCGTCGACGTGCCCGACGATTCGCGGCGCGAGCGTCAGCGCCGCGCCCGGCTGACCCTGCCGCCAAGGATCACCCCGCGCGTGGTGTGGGAGGTCGCGACCCATCCGCGCTGGGCG
>NZ_JBELMH010000078.1:0-5231 GCF_042096055.1 Citreimonas sp.
GGCCGCTCGCGCATCGCGCGCGAAGAGGCCGCGCTGTTGAAGAAAGCCGACGAGGTCCTTGATTTCCTGACGATTTCGCACCTGAAGGACGAGCGCGCCGGCAACCTGTCAGGCGGTCAGAAGAAGCTGCTCGAACTGGGCCGCACGATGATGGTAGACGCCAAGATCGTCTTCCTCGACGAAGTCGGCGCCGGGGTGAACCGCACGCTTCTGAACACGATCGGCGACGCGATCCTGCGGCTCAACCGCGAGCGCGGCTACACCTTCTGCATGATCGAGCACGACATGGAATTCATCGGCCGCCTGTGCGACCCGGTCATCGTGATGGCCGAGGGCCGTGTGCTGGCCGAGGGCACGATCGACGAGATCAAGGCCAACGAACAGGTGATCGAGGCCTACCTGGGCACCGGCCTGAAGAACAAAGAGGCGGTGTCGTGAGCGGCAATCCCTACCAGGACGACCGCGGAAACCGCGACCGGTCGATCGGCAACCCCGAAGGCATCGGCGAGGTCGACGGCTTCCGCAAGGGCGGCACCGCCACCGACGCGCCGGGCAAGGCGTTCCTCGCGGCCGAGGGCATGGTCGGCGGCTATGGCGGCGCGGACATCCTGCAGGGCTGCACCATCACCGTCGAGCGCGGCGAGATCGCCGTGATCGTGGGCCCCAACGGCGCCGGCAAATCCACCGCGATGAAGGCCGTGTTCGGCATGCTCGACCTGCGCCAGGGCTCGGTCACGCTGGACGGGCACGACATCACGGCCCTGACCCCGCAGGCGCGGGTTCGCGAGGGCATGGGCTTCGTGCCGCAGAACGCCAACATCTTCACCTCGCTCACCGTCGAGGAGAACCTCGAGATGGGTGCGTTCATCCGCACCGACGATTTTCGCCCGACGATGGAGCAGATCTACGACCTGTTCCCGATCCTGCGCGACAAGCGCCGCCAGGCCGCCGGAGAGCTGTCGGGCGGCCAGCGCCAGCAGGTCGCCGTCGGCCGCGCGCTGATGACCAAGCCGCAGCTTCTGATGCTGGACGAACCGACCGCCGGCGTCTCGCCCATCGTCATGGACGAGCTCTTCGACCGGATCATCGAGGTGGCGCGCACCGGCATCTCGATCCTCATGGTCGAGCAGAACGCGCGCCAGGCGCTCGAGATCGCCGACAAGGGTTACGTGCTGGTGCAGGGCGGCAACGCGCATACGGGAACCGGCCGCGACCTGCTGGCCGACCCCGAGGTGCGACGGTCGTTCCTGGGCGGATGACGGGCATGACGGGCTTCCGGCGCGGCGCGCCGACGACACCGGCGTTCGCGCGCCGCAACGCGACAAGGGTTTCCTGATGGATCTTCTCAACGCCATCGTGGCGCTGTCGAATTTCGTGATCGTCCCGGCGGTCGCCTACGGCGCGCAGTTGGCGCTGGGGGCGCTGGGGGTCACGCTGATCTACGGCATCCTGCGGTTCTCGAACTTCGCGCATGGCGACACGATGGCCTTCGGGACCATGGTCACCATCCTGTTCACCTGGTGGTTCCAGTCGATGGGCGCGAGCCTGGGCGTGCTGCCCACCGCGCTGCTGGCCATTCCCTTCGGCATCGCGGGGACCGCGCTTCTGGTGCTGGCGACCGACCGCGTGGTCTATCGCTTTTACCGCCGCCAGAAAGCCAAGCCGGTGATCCTGGTGATCGTCTCGATCGGCGTGATGTTCGTCTACAACGGCATCACCCGGGTGATCCTGGGCCCCGACGACCGCAACTTCGCCGATGGCGAGCGGTTCATCATCAACGCGCGGCAATTCCGCGACATGACCGGTCTCGAGGAAGGTCTGGCGATCCGCACGACGCAGGGTATCACCGTCGCCACGGCCGTGATCGTCGTGGCGCTGCTGTTCTGGTTCCTCAACCGCACCCGCACCGGCAAGTCGATGCGCGCCTATTCCGACAACGAGGACCTGGCGCTGCTGTCGGGCATCAGCCCCGAGAAGGTCGAGCGCGTGACGTGGCTGATCGTGGCCGCGCTGATCACCGTGGCGGGCGTGCTCTACGGTCTCGACAAGTCCTACAAGCCGTTCACCTACTTCCAGCTGCTTCTTCCGATCTTCGCCGCCGCCATCGTCGGCGGCCTGGGCAGCCCGGTGGGCGCCATCGTCGGCGGCTTCGTCATCGCCTTCTCCGAGGTGGCGATCACCTATGCCTGGAAGAAGGTTCTGGAATACGCCATGCCGCAGGCGCTGGAACCCGACGGCCTCGTCCAGTTGCTGAGCACGGACTACAAGTTCGCGGTCTCGTTCATGATCCTCGTGGTGGTGCTGATCTTCCGCCCCACGGGCCTGTTCCGGGGGAAATCGGTATGAGCCAGACGCTCAAGGCGCCGCTGCTGTTCGCGCTGGTCGCGGTGCTGATCCTGGGCACCGGTTTCCTGCAAAGCTGGAACACCGCCGTGCTGATCCTGAACATGGGGCTTGTCAGCGCCGTGATGGCGCTGGGGGTGAACCTGCAATGGGGCATCGCGGGCCTGTTCAACGTGGGCGTCATGGGCTTCGTCGCCCTGGGCGGGCTGGCGGTCGTGCTGACCTCGATGCCGCCGGTGCCCGAGGCGTGGGGCGCGGGCGGCTTGCGCATCCTGCTCGGCCTCGCGCTGGGAGCCGCGACGGTGGTCGCGGGCGTGATGGCGTGGCGGCGCGCACGCAGCGCATGGCTGATGATCGCGGTTCTGGTCGCGGGCTTCTTCGCCTATCGCTGGGTCTTCGACGCCGGCGTCGGTGCGGTCGAGGCGGTCAACTCGGCCCAGACCGGCTATCTCGGCGGGCTCGGCCTGCCGGTGGTCTTCGCCTGGCCGGTGGGCGGCGTGCTGGCCGCGGGTGCCGCCTGGATCATCGGCAAGACGGCGCTGGGCCTGCGGTCCGATTACCTGGCCATCGCCACGCTGGGCATCGCCGAGATCATCATCGCCGTGATGAAGAACGAGGACTGGCTGGCGCGCGGCGTCAAGAACGTGATCGGCCTGCCCCGCCCCGTGCCCTACGAGATCGACCTGCAGAACGATCCCGGCTTCGTCGAGCGCGCGGCCTCGCTGGGCATGGATCCGACGACGGCGTCGTCGCTCTACGTCAAGTTCGGCTACTCGATCCTGTTCGCGATCGTGCTGGTGGTCCTGCTGGTGCTGGCGCAGCTTGCGCTGAGTTCGCCTTGGGGCCGGATGATGCGCGCGATCCGCGACAACGAGACCGCGGCCCGCGCCATGGGCAAGAACGTCACCGCGCGGCACCTGCAGGTCTTCGTGCTGGGCAGCGCGATCTGCGGCGTCGCGGGCGCGATGATGACCACGCTCGACGGGCAGCTGACGCCGGGCAGCTACCAGCCGCTGCGCTACACGTTCCTGATCTGGGTGATGGTGATCGTCGGCGGCTCGGGCAACAACCTCGGCGCGGTGCTGGGCGGCTTCCTGATCTGGTTCCTCTGGGTCCAGGTCGAGCCGATGGCCCAGGGCCTGGCCGCCATGATCGGGGCCGTGCTGCCCGCCGGCAGCCCGTTCCAGGCCAGCCTTGCGGATGCGGCGCAGCACATGCGGCTGCTGACCATGGGGATCATCCTGCTGGTGGTCCTGCGCTTCTCGCCCAGGGGATTGCTGCCCGAGCGCTGACGGTTAGGGATTGACGCAAACGCGGCCCGGGTTAACCATGTTCCGGGGAGGTACGGGCCGCCATGCATTGGTCGCTTGTCGCGCAACGGTGGGACACCATTCGCGCGCTGCTCGAGCAGCGTTTTCCCCGCCTGCGCGACGACGAGCTGCGCCACCCGCCGCCCGACCGCGACGCTCTGGTGCGTCTTCTGGCCCGCTCGAACGACCTGACCCTGTTCGAGGCCAGCGAAGAGCTGGAGGACGTGCTTCAGATCGAGGCGATGGCGCTGCCGCTCTCGGTGCACCTGCATTAGCGGACGACGGCAAGGGTCAGGCCAGCGACGTCACCCACAGGATCGTCGCGTCGTCCTCGCTGAGAGAGATAACGTTGTGGCCCATCGTGGCGTCGTAATAGGCGCTGTCGCCGCGGCGCATGTCCACCGGTTCGTAATACTCGGTGTAGAGCCGCACGATGCCCGTCAGCACGTACAGGAATTCCTCGCCGTCGTGGCGCACCCAGCCGTCGAACTCGTCCATCGTGCGGGCCCGGACGCGGGCGCGGTAGGGCAGCATCTTCTTCTGCGACAGGCTTTCGGCCAGCAGGCGGTGCTCGTAGGTCGCGGTGGGCTGGGTCGCGCCCTCGCCCTCGCGCGTGACGGCCATGCGGCCGGTGGCGCGATCCTGCCGCGGTGGCGTGAACAGCTGCGGCACCGAGATGTCGAGACCCACGGCCAGCTTCTTGAGCGCCTCGTAGGTCGGCGACATCTGCCCGTTCTCGATCTTCGACAGGGTCGAGCGCGCCAGCCCCGCCTGCCGCGCCGCCTGTTCCAGCGTCCAGCCGCGCGCCTTGCGCAGGCTGCGCACGCGCGCTGCCAGGTCGACCGGCTCGGCGCCGTGGGTCTCGCCGCTTTCGCGGGCAATGCGGATCAGGGATTTCGGATCGCGGTCCATGCGGGGCCTCTTAGGCCCGCGCCCCGGCGCTTGCAAGCGGGGGCGGGCGCGGCCTAATGCACCCCATGCTGTCCGTGTACGACGAAGGCGCCCCGGCGCCCTGCCCCGCCCCGTTCAACCTCGCCGCGCATGTGCTGCAGGCCGGCGCTGCCGTGCCCGACCGCATCGCGCTGTCGGTGATCCACACCACCGGCGCCGAGCGCTGGAGCTACGCGCGCCTGATCGCCGCAGTGCGCGGCACCGCGACGGGGCTTCTGCGCGAAGGGCTGCGGCCGGGCGACGTGGTGCTGATGCGGCTGGGCAACACGGTCGATTTCCCGATCGCCTATCTCGGCGCGATCGCGGCGGGCCTCGTGCCGGTGCCGACCTCGTCGCAGCTAACCGAGGCCGAGGTGGCGCCGATGATCGCCGCGCTGCGCCCGCGCGCGGTTTTGCGCGACCCCGCCATCGCCTGCGCCCCGACCGATGCGCCTGTCTTCGACCCGACCGACATGGCCGCGTGGCGCGACCTGCCGCCCTCGCCCTGGGACTTGGGCGATCCGGACCGGCTGGCCTACATCGTCTACACGTCGGGCACCTCCGGGCGACCGCGCGCCGTCGGCCACGCGCATCGCGCGATCTGGGCGCGGCGGATGATGCACCGCGACTGGTACGACCTGCGCGACA
>NZ_JBELMH010000078.1:5331-14069 GCF_042096055.1 Citreimonas sp.
CGCGCGATCTGGGCGCGGCGGATGATGCACCGCGACTGGTACGACCTGCGCGACACCGACCGGATGCTGCACGCGGGCGCGTTCAACTGGACTTTCACGCTCGGGACCGGACTGCTCGACCCGTGGAGCGTCGGCGCCACCGCGCTGATCCCGCGCGCGGGCACCGATCCGGCGCAATTGCCGCTGCTGATGAAGCGCTACGAGGCGACGCTGTTCGCCGCCGCGCCCGGCGTGTTCCGCAAGGTGCTGCAGGCGCCCGTGCCGGCCTTGCCGAAACTGCGCCACGGCCTCGCCGCGGGCGAGAAACTGTCCGAAAAGCTGCGCGCGACATGGCAGGACGCGACCGGGACACCGGTGCACGAGGCCTTCGGCATGACGGAATGTTCGACCTTCGTGTCGTCGGCGCCGGGGCGTCCCGCAGCCGATGGCTGCCTCGGCGCGCCGCAGGCCGGGCGTCGCGTCGCAGTGTTGGACGAGCACGGCGCGCCGGTGCCGCGCGGCACGGCCGGCACCATCGCGATCCACCGGAGCGATCCGGGACTGATGCTCGGTTACGTCGATGCGCCGGACGAGACCGCGGCGCGGATGCGCGGCGACTGGTTCGTCACCGGCGATCGCGGTGTGATGCGGGCCGACGGGCAGATCGAGTACGTCGGCCGCACCGACGACATGATGAACGCGGGCGGCTACCGCGTCTCGCCGCTCGAGGTCGAGGCCGCGCTGGCGGACCTGCCCGGCCTCGACGAGATCGCGGTGACCGACATCGCCGTGAAGGAGGGCGTGCGCGTGATCGCGGCCTTCTGCGTCTCGTCCGCGCCGCTGGACACGGACGCGCTGGCGGCGGCTGCAGCAGACCGGCTGGCGCGCTACAAGCAGCCGCGCGCCTGGATCCGGCTGGCCGCGCTGCCGCGCAGCGCCAACGGCAAGCTCGTCCGTTCGGCGCTGGCCGATGCGCCCCGCGCCTGAGCACCGGCCGGCCGCTGGCCATTCGCGCCGCGCCGTGGCACAGGTGGCAGGGCGGCCCAGCGACGCGAAAGGACCGACATGACCCAGCTCGACATCTTCTCCGACCCGATCTGCCCGTGGTGCTATATCGGCAAGGCGCATCTCGACCGCGCGCTGGCGGACCATCCGGACCATCCGTTCCGCGTCCGCTGGCTGCCTTTCATGCTCAACCCCGACATGCCGCGCGAGGGCATGGACCGCCGCGCCTATCTCGAGCAGAAGTTCGGCGGCAAGCAGGGCGCGCTGCGCGCCTACACCCCGATCGCCGAGGCTGCCGAGGCCGCGGGCCTGCCCATCGACTTCGAGGCGATCGAGCGGACGCCATCGTCGATCGATGCGCATCGCCTGATCCACTGGGCAGAGCTGGAGGGCGCGCAAACCGCCGTCGTCTCGGCCCTGTTCCGCGCGTATTTCGCCGAAGGGCGCGACATCGGCTCGCACGACGTGCTGGCCGACATCGCCGATGCCTGCGGGATGGATGCCAGCGTGGTCCTGCGCCTGCTGGCCACCGAAGAGGACCGCCGCGAAATCGTCGAACGCGACGCCGCCGCGCGCGGCATGGGCATCAATGCGGTGCCCACCTTCATCGTCGCGCAGACGCATGCCGTGCCCGGCGCACAGCCGCCCGAGCTTTGGGCGAAAGTGATCGAAGAACTGCGCGGCATGGACCAGCGCGGGGGCGATGCAACGCCGGTATGACGGCGCGCGCCTTCCCTGTTCCGGCGGGCGGTGCTAGGGGCCGGGGGTAACAGCCCGGAACGCCTGATGCCCCGCTCCCTCTCGCGCCTCGAATTCATCGCGCTGATCGCGATGCTCTTCGCCACCATCGCCTTCTCGCTCGATGCGATGCTGCCGGCCCTGCCCGCCATCGCGGCGGATCTCGCGCCCGGCGATCTGGCCTCGGCGCAGCTGGTGGTGACAACCTTCGTGCTGGGCATGGGCGTGGGTACGTTCTTCACCGGGCCGCTCTCGGATGCGCTGGGGCGCAAGCCGGTGATCCTGGCGGGTGCCGCGCTATACGCGGGCTCGGCCTGGGCTGCGACGCAGACCGAAAGCCTGACCGCGCTGCTGGTCGCCCGCACGCTGCAGGGCCTGGGTGCCGCGGGGCCACGGGTGGTGGCGCTGGCCATCGTGCGCGATCTCTATTCCGGGCGCGGCATGGCGCGGATCATGTCCTTCGTGATGATGGTGTTCACGCTGGTGCCGGCCTTCGCGCCCAGCCTCGGCGCGGTGCTGCTGGGCGTGGGCGGCTGGCGGGCGATCTTCTGGGCGTTCGTGGTCTTCGCCGGGATCGCCGCGCTGTGGCTGGTCCTGCGCCTGCCCGAAACGCTGCCCAGGGCCGAGCGGCGCCCGTTTCGAGCCTCTGCATTGCGCGACGCGACGGTCGAAGTGCTGCGCCACCCGGTGGTGCGGGTCACCCTGATCGTGCAGGCGCTGAGCTTCGGCATGCTGTTCGCGGTGCTGTCCAGCGTGCAGCCGATCTACGCCGCCTTCGGCCGGGCCGAGAGCTTTCCGCTGTGGTTCGGCGGCATCGCCATCGTCGCGTCCTCGGCCAGCGTGCTGAACGCGGCGCTGGTGATGCGGCTGGGGATGCGACTGCTGATCACCGCGATGCTTGGCGTGCAGGTCGTGCTGAGCGGCACGATGGTCTGCGTGCTGCTGGCGGGCCTGCCCGAGCCTGCGCTGTTCGCCTGCTTCGTGGTCTGGCAGGCGTCGCTGTTCTTTCAGGCCGGCCTGACCATCGGCAACCTCAACGCGCTGGCGCTCGAGCCGATGGGCCACATCGCCGGCACCGCCGCGTCGGTCACGAGCGCGGCGGCGACGGTACTGGCGGTGGTCTTCGCCGTGCCGGTGACATTGGCCTTCGACGGCACGCCGCTGCCGCTGGCGCTGGGGGTCGCGCTCTACGCCGCGCTGGCGCTGTGGCTGATGCTGCGGTTGCAGGGACGGGACGCGGCGCAGCCGGTCTGACCGCGGGCGCCGACGCGCGCCCGCGTGACGGTCGTCACGCGGCGTTCTGCCGGCGCGCGTCTTCGAGTTGCCGGAACGCGGCCATCGAGTGCGCCAGTTCCTCGGCATCGGCGCGCAGGCGCATGCCCATCGCGGCCAGTTCCTCGCTCTGGCCGGCAGTGGCCTGGGTGCGTCCGTCGAGATCGGCCACCGTGTGCGACAGGCTCGAGATGTCCGTGGCCTGCGCCTGGCTGCCGTCGCGGATCGTCTCGATCATGCCCGAGACCGCCTTGACCTGGTCGACGATGCGCGACAGCCGGTCTCCGGTCTCGTTCACCAGCGCGGCACCGTCCGAGACGTGATTGGCGCTTTTGGCGATCAGTTCCTTCACGCCGCTGGCGGCTTCGGCGGTACGCTGGGCCAGCCCGCGCACTTCGCTGGCAACGACCGCGAAGCCGCGGCCGGATTCGCCGGCCCGGGCGGCCTCGACTCCCGCGTTGAGCGACAGCAGGTTGGTCTGGAAGGCGATGTCGTCGATCAGGTCCATGATCTTGGCGACTTCCGAGGTGCTGCTTTCGATCAGGTTCATCGCCGCGATGGCGCGGTCGGTCACGGCCCCGCCCTCCTCGGCCTCGGACCGGGTGCGGTTTGCTGCGACCGCCGCGTCATCCGCCTGCGCGGCCGACGCGGTCAGGCGTTCGGAGACCGCGCCGATGCCGGCATTGACCTCGGAAAGCGCCAGCGCCTGTTCCTCCGAGCGTGTCGAGAGAGAGCCGGTCACCGATTGCAGCGCCTCGGCCTCGCGGGCAAAGCCCTGGGCCATGGATTGGGCGCTGCCGATCGCCTCGCTCAGCTGGCTGACGGCGCGGTTGAAGTCGTGCCCGAGATCGGCGAACCCGGCCGGCAGCGCCTTCTCGATCGAGCAGTCGAGATCGCGGTCGGCCAAGCGCGCCATGTGCTTGCGCAGGACGGTCACGGCCGCCTCGGTCTCGTCGGCGCGGCGCTGTGCCTCGTCCCGCGCGGCCTGGGCCCGGCGCGATTCCTCGGTTGCCGCGATCGTCGCCGCGTCGGCGCGTGCGGCCATGGTGTTGCGCTGCGCGATCGACAGCGCCAGCGCGCCGGTCTCGAGCACGACAAGCACCCCGTGCAGCCCGGTGCGCAACAGGTTCTCGACCAGCGTGACGGAGGGATAGACCAGCGCCGGCACCAGCAGCGACAGCCCCGCATGGTGCACTGCGATTACGCCGCAGGCGACCAGCAGCGGGCCGACCCGGCCCAGCACCGACACGCAGGCCAGCACCAGGAAGTACAGCATGTGCGTGTCGATCTGCCAGGCGTGGCCGGTGAACATCGCGGTGAAGATCGCCGATTGCGCCACCAGCGTCAGCGCCAGCACGTAGTCGGTCAACCACGACCTGAACCGCGCCGCGAGGACCGCCGCGCCGGCGACGACGACCGAGGCCAGCCCGAACATCAGCGCATGGCCGTGGAACAGGTCGGAGCCGATGTTGAGAACCGCCAACGCACAGGCGACGAAGACGACGATGCCCGTCGGCGTCACGCCGCGCAGGAAGGAGCCGATTTTCATGTCAAATTCACTCCGCAAATAGAGGCAATGGACGTCCCGTCGCGCACCGCCCACGCGCCCAGGGCGCGCAGGTCGGCGACCGGGATCGCTCCGTCAAAAGTCGCCAATGTCCCGAACGCGGCCGAGACTGGCCCCAGCGGCCTGCCCCCCGCGCCGGTCACGATCGCCGCCGCGCCCTGCCCCCAGGGCGCCGCGATCACCAGCACCGGGGCGCCCGCGACCGCGTCGTCCCCGCGCAGCGCGACCAGGCCCGAGGCCGCGATCGTCGCGACGAGGCCCAGCAGGATCACCCAGCCGGCCAGCACGCGGCCCGTGGCGGGCGCAGGGATCGAAAAATCGTTCATCCGCAAAGCAGTGCACCAGATTCCTTGCCAACTCGTTTCCGGAACACCGCGCGCCAACCCCTCTTTCGTTTCAATTGTCGCCACCCTATCAAGGGCCTCCACACCGGTCCGGAGACTCTCGTGAGCCAGAATGCCCCCCGCGACGCCGCGCCCGCCGAGCAGCGCATCCACGCCCGCATCGCCACCGACATCGCCGCCCGTCCCAACCAAGTCAGCGCTGCCGTGGCCTTGCTGGACGGCGGCGCGACGGTTCCGTTCGTCGCGCGCTACCGCAAGGAGGCGACCGGCGGGCTGGACGACACGCAGTTGCGCCTGCTGGCCGACCGGCTGGGCTACCTGCGCGAACTGGAAAGCCGCCGCGCGGCGATCCTGGGCGCGGTGCGCGAGCAGGGGAAACTGACGCCGGACCTCGAGCGCGCCATCGTGCAGGCCGACACGAAGGCCACGCTCGAAGACCTGTACCTGCCCTACAAGCCCAAGCGCCGGACCAAGGCGATGATCGCGCGGGAGAACGGGCTCGAGCCGCTGCTCGAGACAATCCTGACCGACCGTCGGGCCGATCCGCAGGCCCTGGCGGGCAAGTACCTGTCGGACGCGGTGCCCGACGCCAAGGCCGCGCTGGCCGGCGCGCGCGACATCCTGTCCGAACGCCTGTCCGAGGACGCCGCCCTGCTGGGCCGTCTGCGCGACTTCATGCGCGCCGAGGCGCTGGTCATCGCGCGCGTGCAACCCGGCAAGGAAGAGGCCGGCGCCAAGTTCCGCGACTACTTCGACCACTCCGAGAAGTGGTCGGCGATCCCCGGCCACCGGGCACTGGCGATCCTGCGCGCCGCGAACGAGGAGATCGTGACCATCGAGATCGCGCCCGAGCCCGAGACCGGTGCGGCGCGCGCCGTGGCGATGATCGCGGCCACGCTGAAGACCGACGGCGATGGCGCGGGCGACGTTTGGCTGCGCGAGGCCTGCGCCTGGACCTGGCGGGTCAAGCTGAGCCTGTCGATGTACGTGGACCTGCTGACCGAGATGCGCCGCCGCGCACACGAAGAGGCGATCAAGGTCTTCGCCCGCAACCTCAAGGACCTGCTGCTGGCCGCCCCCGCGGGCACGAAGGCGACGCTGGGCCTCGATCCCGGGATCCGCACCGGCGTGAAGGCCGCGGTGGTCGACGCCACCGGCAAGGTGGTCGAGACGGCGACGCTGTACCCGTTCCAGCCGAAGAACGACCTCAACGGAGCCGTGGCCGCGATCGGCGCGCTGGTCGAACGGCACGGCGTGGCGCTGGTGGCGATCGGCAACGGCACCGCCAGCCGCGAGACCGAGCGTCTGGTCGCCGAGGCGCTGGACAAGGTCCCGGCGGCGAAACGCCCGGTCAAGGTCGTGGTGTCCGAGGCCGGCGCCTCGGTCTACTCGGCCTCGGAACTGGCGGCGCGGGAATTCCCCGATCTCGACGTGAGCTTGCGCGGCGCGGTGTCGATCGCGCGGCGCCTGCAGGACCCGCTGGCCGAGCTGGTGAAGATCGAGCCGCGCTCGATCGGGGTGGGCCAGTACCAGCACGACGTCGACCAGAAGCGGCTGGCGCAGGCGCTGGACGCGGTGGTCGAGGATGCGGTGAACGCGGTTGGCGTGGACCTCAACACCGCCTCGGCACCGCTGCTGGCGCGGGTCGCCGGGCTGGGGCCGAAGCTGGCCGAGGCGGTCGTCGCGCATCGCGATGCCGAAGGCGCCTACCCGTCGCGCAAGGCACTGCTGAAGGTGGCCGGGCTGGGTCCGAAGGCGTTCGAGCAGGCTGCCGGCTTCCTGCGCATCCGCGACGGGGCCGAGCCGCTCGATGCCTCGGGCGTCCACCCCGAAAGCTACGACGTGGCCCGCCGGATCGTGCAGGCCTGCGGCCGCGACCTGCGCGCGGTGATGGGCGACGGCGGCGCGCTGCGCGGGCTGGACCCCGCGCGCTTCACCGACGACCGCACCGGCCTGCCCACCGTGCGCGACATCCTGGCCGAGCTGGAAAAGCCCGGCCGCGACCCGCGACCCGCCTTCAAGACGGCGACCTTCGCCGAAGGGGTCGAGGATATCCGCGACCTGAAGCCTGGCATGCGGCTGGAGGGCACGGTGACCAACGTCGCGGCCTTCGGCGCCTTCGTCGATATCGGCGTGCATCAGGACGGGCTGGTCCATGTCAGCCAGCTTGCCGACCGGTTCGTGAAGGACCCGCACGAGGTGGTGAAGGCCGGCGACGTGGTGCAGGTCTCGGTCACCGAGGTGGACGTCGCGCGCAAGCGGATCGGGCTGAGCATGCGCAAGGACGGCGGCGCCTCGGCGCGGCGCGAGGGCGGCGGGCAGGCGGATGCCGCGAAGGCCGCGCCGCGGCAGGGCGGCCCCCGCGGCGGCCCCGCCGGCCCATCGGGCAAGGGCGGCAAGCCGGGGGGCGGGCCTGACACGGGATCGACCGACGGGACTGGTGCGTTGGGCGACAAGCTGCGCGAGGCGATGCGGCGGCGCTAGGGCGCTGTCGATTGGCAGGCGAGCGCGCCCGGGCCGCGCGGTCGTGGACGCGCGGCATCGTCACGCTAGCTTTGCCGCACACGACGAAAGGCACCCCATGCTCGACCTCATCGACCCGCTCATCGCGCTGCTGACCATCGGCTTCGGCCTCTTCGGCTTCGTGGCTCCGCGCTACACCGCCGGCGTCCTCGACATGACGCCCACCGACAGCACGATGGGTCTGAGCGAGATCCGCGCCTCGGCCGGGGGCCTGTTCGTCGCCGTGGGCGCGGTGTGTCTCTTCACCGGCGCGCCCTGGGCCTACGCGATGCTGGGCGTGGCCTATGCGGGTGCCTCGACCGGGCGCGCGATCTCGATGATCGTGGACAAGCCGCCGCAGCCCAAGGCGCTTGCGTGGTTCGCGTTCGAGGCGATCCCGGCGGTCTGGCTCATCTGGACCAACTGGCCCGCCTGACCGCGCAGCCGTTTTCCTTCCGGCCTGCACAACCGCGCGCGGCGTGCTAGGATCGGCGCATCATCGCATCCGGAGGAGACCACCATGACACGTCTGCTGACACTGATCGCCGCCGCCTTCCTGCTGCTCGCGGGGCCACTGGCCGCCCAGGACGATTCCTACGGCCAGCAGAAGGCCGTCTACCACATCAACTTCGACGGGATGTCCGGCACCTCCTACCGCTCGGCGATGGGCAACGTGCAGAACCACATCAACGCGGTCGGCGCGGAAAACATCGAAATCGCCGTCGTGATGCACGGCGACGGGCTGGGGCTGCTGATGGCCGCCAATGACGACGACGGCCTGCAGACCCGCATCGGCGGGCTCAAAAGCCAGAACGTCCGCTTCCTGATCTGCGCCAACACGCTCGAGGGCCGCGACATCGCGCTCGACGATCTCTACGACGCCTGGGACGAGGACGTCGTGCCGTCGGGCGTGGCCGAGCTGAGCAAGCTGCAGCAGGACGGCTATACCTACATCAAGCCCTGAGCGCGCGCGTCCCGTCTTGAACACGCCGCGGCGCAACGCTATGTTCAGCGTGTCCCGGCAACGGGACTATGGGCATAAACGCGCGTGAAATAAGCGGATCGGACCCGGGGGCGGTACCCGGCGGCTCCACCAGATCTCCCGGCGTTGGCGGGACATGGGGCCGAAATAGGATCGACGAACGTGTAAAGACGTGGCTTTGTCCCGGTGAGGTACCACCGTTATCGGTCCGTAAAGCATAATTGCCAACGACAATCATGCTCCGGTCGCAGTTGCCGCGTAAGCGGTAACTTGACCGAAACCTGAAGTCCTTGGGCCTAGCAGCTCAAGGCGGGGTTCGCAGGCACCTGGCAACAGAAGCCTGCACTTT
>NZ_JBELMH010000079.1:0-13947 GCF_042096055.1 Citreimonas sp.
AGAATCGGTAGCAATCATTCCAGCTATAACAAACAAAAGCGAAGATTTACCCGCTGGCGGGGATGCGCGTGGCGCCGGCCGACCTGGCCGAGGGCGCGGCGCGCGACGGCGTGCCGATCCCGGCGCTGCTGGCCGCGCTGCGCAAGGGCCTGGAGCCGGAGCTGGCCGAATGGCTGCACTGGGGCGCGACCTCGCAGGATATGATCGACACCGCGCTGGTCCTGTGCCTGCGCGATTGCGCCGATGCGATGCTGGCCGAGGTTTCCACGCTGCTGGATTCGCTCGGCGCACTGGCCGGGGCCGAGGCGGACACCGTCCAGCTGGCGCGCACGCGGACGCAGGGCGCCATGCCCACGACCTTCGGCGCGACGCTGGCCGCGTGGGGGCACGGGCTGGACGACGCCGCCAAGGCGCTGGCCGCGGCGCGAGAGGCGGTGGCGGTGCTGTCGCTGCACGGCGCGGCGGGCACGGATGCGGCGCTGGGGGCCGACGCGCCCGCGGTGCGCGCGGCGATGGCGCGGGTGCTGGACCTGCGCGCGGACGACGCACCCTGGCACACGCGGCGGGGGGCCGTGGCGCAGTTCGCGGCGGCGATGGCGACGCTGGCGGCGGCCGCGGGGCGGATCGGCGGAGACATGGCGTTCCTCGCCGCGACCGGGATCGGAGAGGTCACGCTGGCGGGCGGCGGATCGTCCGCGATGCCGCACAAGGTCAACCCGGTGCGGGCCGAAGCGGCGCAATCGCTGGCGCGGCTGGCGGCACACCTGCAGGCCGCTGTGACCGAGGCGTCGATCCACACCACCAACCGCGACGGCGTGGCTTGGGGGCTGGAATGGCTGTCGCTGCGCCAGCTTTGCGGCGCGGCCGGAGCGGCGGTGAGTGCGATCGCTCAGGCGGTCGACGGCCTGCGCCCGAACCGCGAGGCGATGCGCGCCAACCTCGACGCGCTGGGGCCGGCGGCGTATTCGGAACGCCTCGCCTACATGCTGGCGCGGCACATGCCGCGCGGCGACGCCCGCTGCGCGGTGACCGAGGCGCTGGCGACCGATGACCCGGTCGCGGCCCTGCGCAGGGCCTGTCCCGAGGCGAACCTGGAAGACGCGTTGGACCCGCTGGCGGCCGCCGGTTCGGCGCCCGCGCAGGCCCGCGCCTTCGCCACCACGCGCCGGCGCTGACCGGCTTGCACGAAACCCGCCCCGCGAGCACACCGGGGCCGAGACAACGAGAACCGAAAGGACAAGCGCCGATGTCGAACCCCGCCATCCTCTGTGTCGCCATCACCGGGTCGGTGCCCACCAAGGCCGACAACCCGGCGGTCCCGGTCACCATAGACGAGCAGGTCGAAAGCACGCACGCGGCCTTCGAGGCGGGTGCCGCGATCGCGCATTGCCACGTGCGCGACGACGAGGGCAAGCCGACCTCGGACCCCGAGCGCTTCGCCCGGCTGAAGGAGGGGATCGAGAAACACTGCCCCGGCATGATCGTGCAGCTGTCCACCGGCGGGCGGTCGGGTGCGGGCAAGGCCCGCGGGGGCATGCTGTCGCTGGCGCCGGACATGGCGTCGCTGTCGGTGGGGTCGAACAACTTCCCCACCCGCGTCTACGAGAACCCGCCGGACCTGGTGGAATGGCTGGCGTCCGAGATGCGCACCTACGGCGTCAAGCCCGAGATCGAGGCCTTCGACCTGAGCCACATCTTCCACGCGAAGCTGATGAAGGATCGCGGCGAGCTGGAGGGCACGCCCTACGTGCAGTTCGTGATGGGCGTGAAGAACGCGATGCCGGCCGACCGGCGGGTGTTCGACTTCTACATCGAGACGGTGAAGCGCCTGTTCGGCGAGGACGCGCCGTGGTGCGCCGCCGGCATCGGCCGGCACCAGGCCGAAATCAACGACTGGGCGGCCGAGGCGGGCGGGCACCTGCGCACGGGGCTCGAGGACAACATCCGGCTGGACCGCGACACGCTGGCGCCGTCGAACGCGGCGCTGGTCGAACGCGCGGCCGAGACGGTGCGCCGCCACGGCCGCAGCGTCGCCACCGTGGCCGAGGCGCGCGCGATCCTGGGCCTGCGCGCCGCCTGACGCGCCGGCCCGTCCCTTCCGGGCCGGGCCTCAGGCCGCGGTGAAGGCGTCGCGGTAGGTGTCGCGCAGCACGTTCTTCTGCACCTTGCCCATCGTGTTGCGCGGCAATTCCTCGACCACGCGGAAGTCGCGCGGGTGCTTGTAGCGCGCGAGCGCGGTGCGCACCGCCTCGGCGATGGCGTCGAGATCGGGGCGGGCGTTCTTCTCGGGCACGATGACGGCCAGGGGCGTCTCGCCGAAATCGGCGTGCGGCACGCCGATCACCGCGGATTCCAGAACGCCCGGCTGGTCGTCGAGCACCATCTCGATCTCTTTCGGATAGATGTTGTACCCGCCCGAGATGATCAGGTCCTTGTCGCGCCCGACGATCTGCAGGTAGCCGTCCTCGTCGTAGCGGCCGAGATCGCCGGTGATGAAGAAGCCGTCCTCGCGCAGCTCGGCGGCGGTCTTTTCCGGCATCTGCCAGTAGCCCTTGAACACGTTGGGGCCGCGCACCTCGACCTGGCCGGTCTCGCCCTGCGGCAGGGTCCTGCCTGTCTCGGGGTCGGTCACCTTGACCTCGACCCCCGGCAGGGGCTGGCCAACGGTGCCGGGGCGGCGTTCGCCGTCATAGGGGTTCGAGGTGTTCATGTTGGTTTCGGTCATGCCGTAGCGCTCGAGGATCCGGTGCCCGGTGCGGGCGGAGAACTTCTCGTGCGTGTCGGCCAGAAGCGGCGCGCTGCCCGACACGAACAGGCGCATGTTGCGCGTCAGGTCGCGCGTCAGGCGGTCGTCGTCCAGCAGCCGGGTGTAGAAGGTCGGCACACCCATCATCGCGGTGGCCTGCGGCAGGCGTTCGATCATCGCGTCGGGGTCGAACTTCGGCAGGAAGATCATCGCCGAGCCGGCGGCGAGCGTCACGTTGGTGGCGACGAAAAGCCCGTGCGTGTGGAAGATCGGCAGCGCGTGCAGCAGCACGTCGTCCTCGGTGAAGCGCCAGAAGTCGACCAGCGTCTGCGCATTCGACAGCAGGTTGTCCTGCGTCAGCATCGCGCCTTTGCTGCGCCCGGTCGTTCCGGACGTGTAGAGGAACGCGGCCAGATCGTCCGCGCCGCGCGCCACGGTGTCGAAGCTGTCGGGCTTGTCCGCGGCCGCGTCGGCCAGGGTGCCCGCGCCGTCGGCGCCCAGCGTCATCAGCCGCGCCCCCTGCCCTTCCGCCATGCCGCGCAACTCGTCCGCGCGGGCCGGGTCGCAGACCAGGATGCCGGCGCCCGAGTTCTCGACGAAGTACGACAGTTCGTCGCGGGTATAGCCGGTGTTGAGCGGCAGGAATACCACGCCCGCTTGCACGCAGGCGGCGTATAGCGCCAGCGCGTCGGGCGATTTCTCGACCTGCACGGCGAGGCGGTCGCCGGGTGCGAGACCCGCGTCGGTGATCGCGTGAGCGAAGCGCGCGGCGCGGCCGAGAAAGGCAGCGTAGGAGAGGCGCGCGCCGTCGGGCAGGATCAGGAAGGGTTTGTCCTGCCCGGCATGGGGCACGAACAGGCTGTCGTAGAGATGGTTCGCCATGCGGTCCTCCTAGGCCATCTGCTTGTCGGCGGCGGCGGCCAGCGACCGCACCTCGGACGAGGTCGCGATCTCGCGCGCGTCCGCGAAGCGTTCATGGTTCTGCGACACGCGGGCCAGATCGTAAAGGTAGTTGACCATCAGGCCGCAGGACTGCGCGCGGCCCTTCGGGGACGCGTCGGCGCCGGCGTGCAACTGGTGCACCGAGGCGCCGTTGCCGAGGTGGAAGCGCGCCACCGGGTCGAGCGGGGTGCCGTCCTCGCGCCGCGCGCGCGTCAGGTACCAGGCCGCCAGCGCGCGCATCTGCGCGTCGTCTTCGGGATCGTGCGCCATGCCGCTGTCGGCCAGCCAGCGGCAGAAGCCGGGGATCGGCGACAGGGTCACGAAGGTCTTGAGGCCGGGGCATTCCATCGACAGGTCGGCAGCGACCTGCTTGATCAGCGAGTTGCCGAACGAGATACCGGCGAGGCCGTTCTGGCAGTTCGAGATCGAGTAGAACACCGCCGTGTCGGCGCGGTCCTTGTCCAGCTCGTCGCGATCCTCGGCCAGAAGGCTCTGGACCGAGCCGGGGATGCCGCGGGTCAGCGCCACCTCGACGAAGATCAGCGGCTCGTCCGGCATGGCGGGATGGAAGAAGGCGAAGCAGCGGCGGTCGTCGGGCTCGACCCGGCGGCGCAGGTCCTCCCAGGTATCGATGGCGTGCACGGCCTCGTATTCGATGATCTTCTCGAGGATACGGGCGGGGCTTTCCCAGCTGATCGGGCGCAGCACGAGGAAGCCGCGGTTGAACCAGCTGGCGAAGAGGTGCCGGAAGTCGAGGTCGAGCGCCTGCAGCGCGGGCTCGTCCCGGCCCAGGCGCAGCAGGTCGGCGCGCATCTTGACCAGCGCGTTGGTGGCGCCGGGCACCTGGTTCAGGCGGCGGATCAGTTCCTGCCGGGGCGGTTCGGCGGCGGTCATCACCGCCCGGTAGGTCGTCTTGGTTTGGCCCTGCTCGTAGGCGTCGAGCGCGGCGCGCAGCCGGTCGGTATCGATGGTCATCGAGCCGGCGAGATGGCGGAAGAAGTCCAGGCGCCCCGCATCGTCCAGCGCCGCGTAGCGGTCGAGGATCGAGCGCGCGAGCGTGAGCCCCGAGATCTCGCCCCGCGCGCCGATCAGGTCGGCGGCTAGGTCCGGCAGGGGCCGGGTGTCGGTGCGCCCGCCCCCCCAGGGGGCGTAGCGCCGCTCGAACACGGTCGAGAGCATGTCGGCGAGGATCGTCACAGTTCGACTCCCATCACGAGGTTCGGCAGCCACAGCGCGAGGCCGGGGAAGAGGCACAGCAGCACGATCGCCACGACCATGCAGCCGACATAGGGCAGCGAGCCGACGAGGATCGTCTTCAGCTTGATGTCGGGCGCGATGCCGTTGATCACGTAGAGGTTCAACCCGACCGGCGGCGAGATCAAGCCGATCTCCATGTTGATCGTCAGCACGACCGCGAACCAGATCGGATCGAAGCCGGCGAGCGTGATGATCGGCAAAAGAATGGGCGCCGCCATGAGGATCACCGCCACCGGCGGCAGGAAGAAACCCGCCACAAGAAGGAACAGGTTGATCATCGCCATCAGCACCCAGCGGTTCACGTCGAGCGAGCCGATCCATTCGGCGATGGCCTGCGTGATGAACAGCGACGACAGCATGTAGCTGAAGACGCCCGCCGCGCCGATGATGAACAGGATCATCACCGATTCCTTGGTGCTGTCGCGCAGGATCTCCCAGATCTTGGCGGGGCTCCACAGGCGGTATATGACCATGGCGATCACCAGGCACAGCAGCGCGCCCACCGCGGCGGTTTCCGACGGCGTCGCGATGCCGCCGTACATGGCGTAGAGCACGCCGAGGATGATCGCGATGAAGGGCAGCACGCGGGGCAGGATCTCGAACCGCTCGCGCCAGGTGTAGGTGCCGGCGCGCAGCACGTGGGCGTCGCCCGAGCGCCACGTGGAATAGAGCGACCACAGCATGAACAGCGCCACCAGCAGCAGGCCGGGGATCACGCCCGCCAGGAACAGCCGCCCGATCGAGGTTTCGGTCGCGATGCCGTAGACGATCATGGTGACCGAGGGCGGGATCAGGATGCCCAGCGTGCCGCCCGCGGCGATCGAACCGGCGGCGACGCTGTCGGGATAGCCGCGCTTGCGCATCTCGGGGATGCCCATCTTGCCGATGGCAGCACAAGTGGCGGGAGACGATCCACTCATCGCCGAAAACAGCGCACAGGCGCCGAGGTTCGACACGACGAGGCCCCCTGGCACGCGCGTCAGCCAGCGTTCCAGCGCCTCGTACAGATCGGCGCCGGCGCGGGTGGAGGCGATGGCCGCGCCCATGATGATGAACATCGGGATCGACAGCAGCGCGAAGTTGTCGAGCTTGCCGAAGAAGATCTCGGGCATCAGCGACAGCGACGACATCCCGTCGAAGACGATCAGGAAGCCGCCGGCGACGACCAGCAGCCCGGCGGCCACCGAGATCCCCGAGAACAGCACGCCCACGGTGACCACGGCCACCAGCGATCCAAGCGACAACGGATCCATCAATCGGCCCTTTCTGCGACGTCGGTGAGGCTTGCATCGGCGTCGAGGCCGAACGGCTCCTCGACCTGCGTGAGCATGGCGTAGAAGTCGGCGGCGAGCTGCAGGAAATACAGCCCGAAGCCCAGCGGCAGCATGAGGTACGGAACCCACAGCTTGGGGTTCCAGGGCGAGTTCGACGTCTCGCCCCAATCCCAGGCCTCGTGCCAGAAATGGTAGCCGTGCCAGCCCATCGCGCCCACGACGGCGAGCGTCAGCAGCAGCACGAGGAAGGCCAGCACCTTGCGCGCGCCCGGCGGCAGCATCAGCGGCAGCAGGTCGACGTTCACGTGGCCGCGCAGGTACTGCACGTAAGGAAGGCCCAGCATCGTGGCGGCGATCATCATGTAGGTGACGCCCTCGGTCTGCCAGATGGTCGAGCCGTTCAGCACGAAGCGGATGAAGATCATCTGGCAGGTGACAGCGACCGACGCGACGATCAGCAGCGCGGATGCGATGCCCGCCAGGTGGCTGAGCAGGCCGATCGCGCGCAGCACGGGGTTGCCGCCATGCGGGGCGGCGGTGTGGCTTGGGGACGAGCCGGACATGCGCGGCCTCTCGTTGGATGTGGTTCGGGTGGCGCCCGGCGCGACGAGGCGCCTTGGCGTGGCGGACCGGGCGCGCATGGCGCCCGGCCCTGTCCGGATCGCGGGATCAGGCGGCTTCGGTCACTCGACCGACAGCGCCATGTCGAGCAGCTTCTGCCCCTCGGGCGAGCCTTCGAGGAACGCCTTGTAGGCGGTCTCCTGCGCCAGTGCGCGCCAAGTCTCGAACTCCTCGGCGGTCATCTCGGCGATCTCGACGCCGTTCTCGGCGAAGACGTCGCGGGCCTCGCCGTCCTCCTTCTTGGCCTCCTCGAGGTAGAACGCCTCGGCCTTCTCGGCCGCGTCCATCAGCGCCTGCTGCTGCTCCTCGTTGAGGCCGTCGAAGGTCGACTTGTTCATCAGCATCGGCTGGTACATGAACCACAGCGCGTAATCGCCCGCGGGCGTGAAGCAGGCCACCTGCTCGTAGATGCGGTAGCTGACGAAGGACGACGACGAGGTGTTCGCCGCGTCCAGCACGCCGGTCTGCATCGCGTTGTAGATCTCGGCCGAGGACATGGACGCGATCGACGCGCCGGCGCCGGCCAGCATCTGCTCGAACGCCTTGCCGGCGGCGCGCATCTGCTTGCCCTCGACGTCCTCGGGGGCGGTGATGCACTCCTCGGTGCCCGCGAAGCCGCCGGCCAGGTAACCCGGCACCAGCGTCATGATGTCGTCCTCGTTCAGGATCGTCTCGATCTCGGCCATGAACTCGGAGTCGTTGAGGCGCGCGGCGTGGTCGTGGTTCTTCACCAGCCCCGGCATCAGCGTCAGGTTGTAGGGGTTGCGCAGCCCGCCCGCGTAGGACAGCGGGAAGACGATCATGTCGACCTGCCCGCGCGACAGCGGCTTGTACTGCTCGCGCGCCTTGAACAGCGACTGGCTGGGGAAAATCTTGATGTCGAGCCCGACATCGGCGGCGGCGACCTCGTCGGCGACCATCTGGGCGACCTTGTGGCGCACGTCGCCTTCGGACCATTGGTGCGAGACGCGCAGTTCCTGCTGGGCCTGGGCCGCGAATGCGGTCGCGCACAGCGTCGCCGCAGCGGCGAATGTTGTTAGCTTCATCGGTTCTTCCTCCCTTGTGGCGGCCCCTCCAGACCGCCGACCATGAAGGTTTCGCAACGGAACACCGCCACGTCAACCGCTTTGTATACAAGAAATTCATTATTGTCGGAAGAAACGGCCTTGCGTATACAGCGGTATATGGAACGCAAACGCTCGGACAGCATCGCCGAAACGCTCGAGGGCCTGATCCTCGACGGCACCTTCGCCGACGGCGACCGGCTGGACGAGGTGCAACTGGCCGATCGGTTCGACGTTTCGCGCACGCCGCTGCGCGAGGCGTTCCAGCGGCTTGCGGTGTCGGGGCTGGTCGAGCAGATCCCCCGCCGCGGCGTCTTCGTGCGCCAGCCTGGGCCCGTCGCGCTTCTGGAGATGTTCGAGGTCATGGCCGAGCTGGAAGCCGCCTGCGCGCGGCTGGCCGCGTCGCGCATCACCGACGCGGCGCTGGACGAGATGCGCGCGGTGAACGCCCGCTGTCACGCCTCGGTCGAGATGCGCGATGTCGACGCCTACTACCGCGAGAACGAGCGCTTCCACGCGATCCTCTACCGGCAGTCCGCGAACGGCTTCCTGGAAGACAAATGCCTGCGGCTGCAGCGCCGGCTGTCGCCCTTCCGCCGCCGTCAGCTGCACCTGCGCGGGCGGCTGGCGCAGTCGATGGCCGAGCACGAATCCGTCGTCGCGGCGCTGGAACGCGGCGAGGCGACCACGGCCGCCGACGCGATCCGCGCGCATGTGGCCGTGCAGGGCGAGAAGTTCCATCTGCTGATGAGCGCGCTCAAGCAGCCGGCCGAGTAAGGCACTACTGGCAGGCCGAAGTCGCGACGACCGGGAACAGCGACCACAGCGTCGCCACCACGCCGACCCAGCCGGTCATGATGCTGACGCTGCGCACGAAGCCGGGTTCGGCGCCGAAGCGGCGCGTGTGCAGCCCTGCCAGGATTGCCGCCAGCACGACGAGCGACGCGAGCCAAGCCGCCGTCAGCGCGGCGCGCATCAGCGACAGCCCACCGACGTCGATCCCCGCCCAGCCGAAGGCGCAGGCGATGCCGTGCAGGCCGTAGACGGCGCTGAACGCCGCGAGCCAGGCGATCGGTCCGATGAGGATGCGCACGAGGTCGGTCATGACGCGAAGCCCGGCAGGTGGGCGACGGCGAGGATCAGGATCGCGACGACGCCCATGTAATCGACCCACAGCCCCGCGATCGGCAGTTCGGCCCGGCGGCGGGCCGAGACGAAGCCGCGAGACACCCGGGCGGCCAGGAAGCCCAGCATCAGCAGCGGGATGATGACATGTGCCGCGCCGTAGCCGCCCATGACGAACAGCGTGGCGTTGTAGGCATGCCCGGTCGGCGGTGGCACGCGCAGCATCAGCGCGACGAGGGCGACAAGCACGACCAGCACCCCTGCCCCCGCGACCGCAAGGCCCGTCATGGCCGAGCCGCCACGCCGGTTCGCGCGGATGGCGAGGCGCATGCCGAGAGGCGCGACCGCCGCGCCTGCGATCCCGCCCACCAGTTCGATCAGCGACGGCTGGAACCATTCCGGCGGCGGCCAGCCGGGCGCCACGGTGAACAGGAAGGCGTAGCCGAACAGCAGCGAGCCGAAGAGGACCGCGTTCGCCACCAGCAGGAAGAGCGAGCCCCACCAGCCCGGCGCGCGGCCGACCTCGCCCGCGTGGGGCAGCGAGACGCCCAGGCCCACGTCCTCGGGGCCGACGTCGTCGCGATGGCCCAGCGCCCAGACCCAGCGCAGGGCCAGCGCCGCGACGCCCGCCAGCGCGACCGGCGCGAACCAGTAGAGCTTGAGCAGGATCGACAGGAAGAACAGGCCCGTGACCGCCGACATCAGCATCGGCAGGCGCGTGTTGCCGGGATAGACGACGATGTAGTCCGGCGTCGCGCGGCCCGCGTCGACCGTCAAAGTCTCGCGCCGGTCGCCGCGCGGGGTGGCGAGGTAGCCTTCGCCCCGGGCGATGCGCGCGGGCAGCGCGGGGTCGTCGTAGACCGCGTCGCGCGCCCGGATCTGCGGCAGGCTGGCGAAGTTGTAGTTCGTGGGCGGCGTCGGCATCGCCCATTCCAGGCTGCCCGAGCCCCACGGATTGCGCGGGCTGCGCCGGCCGACGAAGAAGGCCATCACGACCTCGATCAGCACCATCGCCAGCCCGAACGCCATGATGAACCCGCCCACGGACGAGATCAGGTTGATGGTGGTCCAGCCGTCCGATGCCTCGTAGGTCCAGATGCGGCGGCGCTGGCCCAGCAGGCCGACCCAGTGCATCGCCAGGAACGTGCCGTGGAAGCCGACGAAGATCAGCACGAACGCCACCTCGCCCAGCCGGAAGAAGCGCCTCCGCCCGGTGAAATGCGGCAGCCAGTAGTAGAGGCCCGCGAGAATCGGGAAGACGAAGCCGCCGAACAGCACGTAGTGCAGGTGCGCGGTGATGAAGGCGGTGTCGTGCGCCTGCCAGTCGAAGGGCACGACGGCGACCATCACGCCGGTCAGCCCGCCCATGACGAAGGTCGCGAAGAAGCCCAGGATGTGCAGCATCGGCAGCCGCAGGTCTGGCCGCCCTTTCCACATCGTGCCGATCCAGGCGAAGATCTGCACGCCCGTCGGCACCGCCACCAGTGTCGAGGCGGCCGAGAAGAACGCGAGCCCCATGTGCGGGATGCCGGTGGTGAACATGTGGTGGACCCACAGCCCGAACGACAGGAAGGCCAGCGCCACCGCCGCCGCCACGATCCAGCCGTAGCCCAGCAGCGTGGTGCGGCACATGACCGGCAGCACGGTCGAGATCACGCCCGCCGCCGGCAGGAAGATGATGTAGACCTCGGGGTGGCCGAACAGCCAGAACAGGTGCTGCCACAACAGGCTGTCGCCGCCCAGCTCGGCCTGGAAGAAGGGAAAGCCGAAGGCGCGCTCGACCTCGAGCAGGATCGAGCCGAGGATCAGCGGCGGGAAGCCCGTCAGGATCATCAGTGCGGTAACGAGCGCGTACCACGCGAAGATCGGCATCTTGTCCAGCGTCATGCCCGGCGCGCGGTAGCGCAGGATCGAGACGGTCAGCTCGACCGCCGCCGCCATGGCCGAAATCTCGACGAAGGTGATGCCGATCAGCCAGAAATCGGTGTTGATGCCGGGCGAGTACAGCGGGCCTGTCAGCGGCGGGTACATGAACCACCCGCCGTTGGGCGCGATGCCCAGCACCATCGAGATGAGCAGCATCGAGCCGCCGAAGGCGTAGCACCAGTAACCATAGGCCGTGAGCCGCGGATAGGCGAGGTCGCGGCTGCCCAGCATCTTCGGCAGCAGGTAGATCGCCAGCCCCTCGAAGGTGGGGATGGCGAACAGGAACATCATGATGGTCCCGTGCATCGTGAAGAACTGGCTGTAGAGCTCGGGGCCGACGAAGGCCGAGTTCGGCGTGGCCAGTTGCGCGCGGATCAGCATGGCCAGCACGCCGCCCACGGCGAAGAAGAAGAACGACGTGACCAGGAACATCCGGCCCAGATCGGTGTGGCTGACCGTCGAGGTCCAGCCCTTCCAGCCGGGCTCGGACGCCCAGTTCGCCTGCAGCCTGCGGTGCCGCTCGAGCGTCCTCATCGTGTGCCCCCTGCCAGGAATTGGTCCCACCCGGCCGCGTCGTGGGCGACCACCTCGAATTCGTGCCCGGCATAGCCCTCGCCGCTGAACTCGGCGCTGGCGCCGCGGTAGGTGCCGGGCAGGTCGGCCTCGATCCGCAGGACGTTGACGTGGCCGGGGATCGCGTCGAGCTTGCCCGCGAGGCGCGGCACCCAGAAGCTGTGGATCACGTCCGCGGTGGTGATCGCCACGTCGACCGGGCGGCCCGCGGGGATGTGCAGCACGCCCTCGGTCACCACACCGGGTGCGTCGTCGTAGGAAAAGCGCCACGCCCAGCGCCGCCCCTCGGCCTGCACCGACACGACGTCGGCGCCCTGCCGGGGCACCAGCCCCTCGCCGATGACGAGGCCGTAGGCCAGCAGCGCGGCCAGCACGCTCATGGGGAAGACCAGGCCCAGGCCGATGATCCAGGTCCGCTCGGTCCCGCGTCCGGTACGGGTGAAGGCGAGCGCGATCAGCGCCAGCACCAGCACTAGGATGACGCCCGATCCGACCAGCATCACCCACCAAAGCGTGGCGATCCGTCCGGCCGCCGGCCCCGCCGGATCGACGGTCGAGAGCGCGCCGTCGCAACCCGCGAGCGCCAAAAGCGTTACCCCCGGGAAAATCGCACCCAGGAGGCGCCGCCGATGGCCCAGAACTACACCCAGGACGAGGACAAGCTGGTCGATCCGATCACGCAGCGCCCAGGTTTCGACGCCACCGAGTCGAAGATCGCCATCAGCGGGCACCCCGTCCACGCGATGAGCGTCGCCTTCCCGATTGCGCTGACCTTCTGCACCTTCGGCGCAGACGTGCTGTACTGGTGGACCGGCGACGCCTTCTGGGCGCGGGCCGGCATCTGGGCCGCCGGCACGGGCTTCGGCTTCGGCATGCTGGCCGCGTTCTCGGGCACGGCCGAGCTGCTGCTGGTCAGCGGCATCCGTGCCCGCGCGGCGCCGTGGACGCACGCGATCATCGCGGTCACGCTGCTGGCCCTGCTCGGCGCCAACTGGGCGCACAGGCTCTACGGCTACGAGGCAGCCGTGCTGCCCTACGGCATCCTGCTGTCGGCCCTGAGCGTCGTGATGGTGGGTGTGACGGGGTGGCATGGGGGCAAACTCGTCTTCGACTATCGCCTGGGGACTTCGAGGGGCAGCTGACCGCCCCGCGGCTCGGCCAGCCAGTCCGGGAAGACGATCCAGGACAGGTCCGGCTTGCCCAGCACCAGCACGAGGATGGCGATCATCGGCAGCAGGGCGAGCAGCATCGGCAGCCACGGCGCGGGCGGCGCGCTTCGGCCCTTGGTTTCGGCCACGCTGACCAGGATGTGGCCGATCCAGGAATGGGCGAAGACCAGAAGCGCGACGAAGAACAGCTTGGCATAGAGCCACGGCACCAGCGTCTCGCGGAAGAAGATCAGCCAGGTGCCGGCGACGATGGCCACGATCGCCGCGGGCGTGACGACGATCGTGTAGGTCAGCTGCGTCGCGCGCCGGATGCGGAGGTAGTCGTCGTCGGCGTTGCCGGGGTCGTGGCGCGCCAGCATCAGCGGCATCGCGAGGATCCCGCCGCACCACACGAACAGCGCCACCAGGTGCGCGGCCTTGAAGAAGGGGATGAGAACCTGAACGACGGCTTGGATCCACTCGATCACGAGACCGCGCCCCGCAGTCTCGTCCATCCGCCGCGCGCGACGTATGCGGCGGCGACCGCGTAGGGCAGCCCGGCCGGCACCCACATGAGCAGCCCGCCCAGCTGCTGGTCGGCCAGCGGCGTGAAGCCCCAGTCCAGCGGCGCGATCGCGTGCGCGGCGTAAAGCTGTTGCGGCGCGAAGGTCAGAAGCGCGCCCAGCATCCCCATCTGCGCGAAGGCCGCGAGGATGTAGAGCAGCGCGTCGACCGGCGCGCGGTCACGGGCCAGCGCGGCGCGCCAGAACCACACGGCGCTGGAGGTCAGGGTGATCTGCATGATCCAGTAGACGCCCTTGTGCGACAGCGCGAGGTCGTAGGCCGCCGGCACGTGCCAGGCCCACAGCACCGCCGTCGACACGGCGAACGGAAGCGCGATGGACCCGGCGCGGCGGCCGGGCAACGCATGCGCCAGAAGCGGCGCGGCCACCGCAACCAGCAGCACGTGGTGCACCACGCGGGCCGAAAACAGCGCCGAGGACAGGGCACAGAGCGGAGAGACGAAAGCGGCCGCCAGCACGGCGACGCCCACAAGGCCCGCACGGTTGCGCCGAAGCAGGATCGCCATGCACGCCAGCGCGGCGATCAGGACCGGGTCCAGGTTCCAGCTTGTCCACAATTCGCGCGGCACGGGGGGCGGGCCGCAATAGATGCCGTTCATGTGCCTTCCGTCGAAGCCAGGGGTCCACCGCGCGCGGGTGATCACGGGTTCGTAACCCCTCGGCTCAGGCGCGGGTTCCCCGCGTGCC
>NZ_JBELMH010000080.1:0-13654 GCF_042096055.1 Citreimonas sp.
GTTCCAGCGCGTTCAGCTTGACCGGCACGATGCCGAGGAAGACTTCGTTCAGGCGGGTCGACAGGCGCGCGGCGATGTCGCGCGCCTCGCGGGCGTTGCCGCGCACGAAGCGCTGCAGGACCATCGCCGGGACGACCAGCAGCGGCACGCCCACCAGCGCGACAAGCGTCCAGCGCCAGTCGATCGCCAGGGCCACGCCGAACAGCGAGACCAGCGCGATCACGTCGCGCCCGGCGCCGGTGATCAGCGTCGACCAGACCTTGCCGATCGCGCTCACGTCGCCCTCGACCCGCTGGATCAGCGCGCCGGGACCCTGTTCCTGGTGAAAGGACGGGTCCAGCCGCATGAAATGCTCGAGCATGTGCTGACGCAGGTCGCCCATCGACATCTCGGAGACGCGCTTCAGCAGCACCTTCTGAACGACGCCCGAGATCGCGCGCATGGTGAAGATCGCCATAACGGCCGCGCCGACCCAGACCAGCGCATCCGCGTTGCCGCCGACGAAGACGTCGTCGAACATCGGCTTCATCATGTAGCTGAGCAGGCCCGCGGTCGAACCCTCGATGACCATGAACACCAGGGCCACCGACATGATCGGCCAGTAGCGGCGCAGGTAGCCGCGCCAGAGCCACAGGAACAGCTGCTGCGGCGGCCGCTTGGTCACGTGCGGTCCCGTTGCCGCGGATCGGCCGCGTCCTCGACCTGCGCGGCCGAGGCTGCGGCGTCCATCAGGACCCGCGCGGTCGCCGCCGGAGGCCTGCGCGCGTCGTAACCCTGCTGGATCGTGCGGCTCGTGTACTCGCTCCGGATCCAGTCCTCGAACGAGATGTCAGAATGCGTCTGCCGCGCCGCGTAGGTGTCGAGGATGTAGCCCTGCACCCCGGTCTTGGTGAACTCCAGGTGGATGTATTTCAGCCCCAGCTGCTTGCGCGCTTCGGCGACGGGCACGCCCTCGAACACCATCTGGTACATCGCCGCGACGAAACCGGCGCGGTCCGCGCCCGACTTGCAGTGAAAGACCATCGGCTTCTCGGCCGCGCGCAGGGCGTCGATCACCGCGACGATCCGCTTGCGCGGGGCAGCCGTGCGCGCCCACAGCTTGGCGTCGACCAGCGTCAGCCCGAGCGCCTCGCAGGCTTCCTTCTCGAAGAGGTAATGCGCGTAGGTGTCCTCGCCGCGCAGGTTCACGACCGTCTTGATGCCCATCGCCTTGTAGCGGGCGAACCGTGCGGCCGTGGGCTGGTTCGAGCGCCAGACGCCCGGAGCCACCGGCCAGAAGTTGGTCCAGAACATCCGCAGGAAGGCGTGGTCGAAAACGTGGTAGTGCAGTTGCGCCCAGCGGCGCGCGGCCGGGGTCGAGATGTCGCGGCCCCAGGAACGGCGAAAGCGCCGCTCGGCCGTGTCCAGCCGTGTCCAGAGTTTCGCCAGCATGCGCATGGCCCTTCCCAGTCCGCGGGCGCGGCCCCCGCGGGTCCCGCATCAGGGGCGCATGTACGCGCTGCGTGCCCCTTAGGCAAGCGCGGGCCGGCGATTGACGCTGCGCGCCGCGCCGCTATCGTGGCCGCGATTTCGAACGCACCGCCCTGGTCCCCCACCCCGGAGAGAACAAATGAGCCTGGCCAATGGCCGTCCCTACCTGGCCATTCCCGGCCCGTCCGTCATGCCCGACGCGGTGTTGCGCGCGATGCACCGCGCCTCGCCCAACATCTACGAGGGCGAGCTGATCGGGATGATGCCCGGCCTGACCGCCGATCTGAAATACGTCGCCCGCACCGACGGCAACGTCGCGATCTACATCGCCAACGGCCACGGCGCGTGGGAGGCGGCGCTGGCCAACACCGTGCAGCCCGGCGACAAGGTGCTGATCCCCGCCACCGGCCGCTTCGGTCACGGCTGGGGCGAGATGGCCGAGGCGATGGGCATCGAGGTCAACATCCTGGACCACGGCCGCCAGTCGCCGATCGACCCCGAGCGCGTGCGCGCCGCGCTGGCCGCCGACACGGGCCAGCGCATCAAGGCGGTGCTGGCGGTGCACGTCGACACCTCGAGCTCGGTCCGCTCGGACATCGCGGCGTTGCGCGCCGTGCTGGACGATCTGGGCCACCCGGCGCTGCTGATGGCCGATTGCATCGCCAGCCTCGCCTGCGACCGGTTCGAGATGGACGAATGGGGCGCCGACGTGATGGTCACCGGCTCGCAGAAGGGCCTGATGGTGCCGCCGGGGCTGGGCTTCGTCTTCTTCAACGACCGGGCGGATGCGGCGCGTCGGGCGATGCCGCGCGTGTCGCGCTACTGGGACTGGAGCCCGCGCGCCGAGCCCGAGATGTTCTACCAATATTTCGGCGGCACCGCGCCCACGCACCACATCTACGGGTTGCGCGCCTCGCTCGACATGATCCGCGCCGAGGGGATCGAGGCGATCTGGGCCCGCCACGCCGCGCTGGCCCGCGCGATCTGGGCGGCGGCGGAATGCTGGGGGCAGGGCGGGCCGCTGACGCTCAACATCGCGGACAGGACGCATCGCAGCCATGCCGTGACCGCGCTGCGGCTGGGCGCGCCGCTGGGGGCGCGGCTGCGCGAATGGACGGCGCGCGAATGCGGCGTGACGCTGGGCATCGGACTGGGGATGAGCGAGCCGGACGACCCGAAAGGCACCGGCTTCTTCCGCTTCGGGCATATGGGCCACGTGAACGCCCACATGGTGCTGGGCCTGCTGGGCGTGGTCGAGGCCGGGTTGAAGGCGCTGGACATTCCGCACCAGGCCGGCGGCGTCGCGGCGGCGGCCGAGGCGCTGGTCGCGCCCGCACCGTAAGGCCGGATCGGTAACGCCGGTGGAGCCTAGCGGCCGCCGTCCTGCAGATTGGCACCGGCAGCGCGCGGCGCGTCGGCGAGCATGCGGCGCGCGCGCACGACGCCCGCGCGGGTGATCACGTGGTTCAGCGCGACCGCCAGAACGAGCACCGGGAACAGGCCCCAGTGCGTCCAGATCACGCCGAAGATCCACAGAAGGTTCATCAGGATGAGGAACAGGTTGGCGTTGGTGTAATCCTCGACCCGTTTGGGATGCCCGTCGTTCATGTCTCGCTCCGTCCAGGCGGGCACGCGCGCCCGTTCAGGGGGTAACCGGGGCATCATAGCCCGGTTCCGCACCCTCGCGCGGTCACAATTGCCGAAACGGGCTGACATTCGGTTAATGCACGCAAACCGCGTGCATTTCAGCCGCCGATCTTGTCCCGCGCCGCATGGAGCGCTTCGGGCAGAACCTCGGCCAGCACGTCCAGATCCTCGGGCTTGCCGGCCGTCACGCGGATGCAGCGGTCGAGCGGGGCGACGCCGGGCATCCGGACGAAGACGCCGCGCGCGATCAGCGCGTCCAGCACCGCGCGCGCGTAGTCGCCGTCGCGGCCGCAATCGACGGCGACGAAGTTCGTGGCCGAGGGCAGGGGGCGCAGCCCGTTGTCCTGCGCGATCGCGCCTATGCGGTCGCGCGCCTCGGCCGTCAGGCGCACCACCTCGCGCAGCCAGACCGCATCCTCGAGCGCGGCCAGCACGCCCACCTGCGACACGCGGCTCATGGCAAAATGGTTACGCACCTTGTCGAACGCCTTGATGAAGCGCTGCTCGCCCACAGCATAGCCCACGCGCGCGCCGGCCATGCCGTAGCCCTTCGAGAACGTGCGGAAGCGGATCACGCGCGGGTCCTGCGGGTCGATCCGCGGCGCGGTGCCCTCGGGGGCGAATTCTATATACGCCTCGTCCAGCGCCAAAATGCAGCCGTCGGGCAGGGCCTCCAAGGCCGATTCGATCCGGCTGCCGGGATGCCACGAACCCATCGGGTTGTCGGGGTTCGACAGGTAGACCAGCTTGGCGTCGACCTCGGCCGCGCGGGCGAACAGCGCGTCGATGTCCTCGGCGTCGTCGCGGAAGGGCACCTTGTGCAGCGTCCCGCCGAAGCCGTTCACGTGGTAGTTGAACGTCGGGTAGGCGCCCTCCGAGGTAACAACCGCATCGCCCTCTTGCACCAGCAGGCGCACGCAATTGCCCAGCAGCCCGTCGATGCCTTCGCCCAGCACGATGTTCTCGGGCTTGCATTTCATCCGAGCGGCGAGCGCGCGCTTCAATTCGTAGCTCGACGGGTCGGCGTATTTCCAGATCTGGGCGGCCTCGTCCTGCATCGCGTCGATGGCGAAGGGCGACGGGCCGAACACGCTTTCGTTCGCGCCGAGGCGTGCGCGAAAGCGCTGGCCCATGGCGCGCTCCTGCACCTCGGGGCCGACGAAGGGCACGGTCTCAGGCAGGCGGGCGATCAGGTCGGGGTAACGCGGTCCGGTCATGGCGCAGGCTTAGCGCACCCCGCGCCGCGATGAAAGCGTCAGCGCGCCAGCACCGGAGACGTGCGAACCGTCGCGTCATCGTCCAGCGCGCGGATTACGAAATCGGCCACGTCGGCGCGGCTGATCACGCCCATGCGCCAGGTTTCGGGCCGCACCAGCACCTTGTACCGCCCGCTGCGCGGATTCGAGGTCAGGATCGTCGGGCGCACCAGCGTCCAGCGCAGGGACGAGCGTTTCACGATGTCCTCCTGCCGGGTCTTGTCGCCGTAGACCTTCGAGAAGACGACGCTGTGGCCGATCCTCTCGAGCGAGCTCAGCGCCTGCCACGAGTCGCCCGTGCCGATGCCGGTCACGCAGATCAGCCGGTCCGGGCCGTGCGCCTCCATCAGCGGGACCAGCGCCGCCGTCGCGTCCGAGAACAGCGTGATCTCGCGCCAGGTCATCGACAGGTCGGCCTTGATGCCCAGCGCCTGCACCACCGCGTCGACGCCCTTCAGCGCCGGGGCGAGATCGGCGGCCTTGGTTGCGTCGCCGGGCCAGGGCTCCAGCCCCGGCAGGGGCGTCATCTCGGCGGCGCTGCGTGCGAAGGCGCGCACCTCGTGGCCGTCTTCAAGCGCGGTCTGCACAGAGGCCCGCCCGATGCCGCGGCTCGCGCCGATCACCAGAACCTTCATCGTCCGATCCTTCCTTGTCCGCGGGGCATGCTTGACCCCGTTCCGGGCGCGGGGCAGGGTCGCGCCGATCTTGACTCCGAGGCCCGCATGACCGGATCGCCACCCCCCTTCGCCCCCTACGAATGGATGATAGCCTGGCGCTACCTGCGTGCCAGGCGGGCCGAGGGCGGCGTGTCGGTGATGACCTGGATCAGCCTCGTTGGCATCACGCTGGCCGTGTTCGCGTTGATCGCAACGCTGGCCGTCCGGTCCGGGTTCCGGACCGAGTTCGTCGACACCATCGTCGGCGCCAACGCCCATGTCACCGTCTTCCACACGCAGCGGGTGAACGAGGCGGGCCAGACCGTGCGGTCGATCCCCGATTACGAACCGATGGCCGAGCGCGTGCGCGAGGTGCCGGGCGTCACCCGCGTCACCCCGCTGGTGAAGGGCCAGGTCCTGGCCACCGCCAACAGCCGCAACTCGGGCGTCGAGGTCTTTGGTATCGCACCTGCGGCGCTGGCCGAGATCCCGCGCATCGCCGATCCGGAAACCGCGCGCGGCGACCTGCAGGCCTTCGGCCAGCCGGCGCAGACCGACGACGCGGCGCAGACCATCGGCATCGCGCTGGGCAGCGGCGTGGCGCGCGAGCTGGGTGTCGAGGTCGGCGACAGCGTGCGGCTGATCTCGCCCGACGGGGTGCGCACCGCCTTCGGCGTCAGCCCGCGGGTCAAGGCCTACGACGTGGTCTACATCTTCAGCGCCGGGCGCTACGACATCGACCGCACCCGCGCCTACATGCCCTTCGATGAGGCGCAGCTGTACTTCAACCGCGAGGGCGTCGCCGACGAGATCGAGGTCACCGTCGAGGATCCCGAGGCCGTCGACCGCTACGCCCCCGCCATCGCGGATGCCGCGGGGCAGAACGCATTCACCTGGACCTGGCAGGATTCGTCGGGTGGTTTCCTGCGCGCGCTCGAGATCGAGGACAACGTGATGTTCGTGATCCTGTCGGTGCTGGTGCTGATCGCGGCGATGAACATCGTCTCGGGGCTGATCATGCTGGTCAAGAACAAGGGCCGCGACATCGGCATCCTGCGCACCATGGGCCTGACCGAAGGTGCGGTGCTGCGGGTGTTCTTCATCTGCGGCTCGTTCACCGGGATCATCGGCACCGCCGCGGGCGTCGTGCTGGGCTGTCTCTTCGCCATCTACATCGACCCGATCTTCGCCACGGTGAACTGGCTGTCGGGCGGTGGCGTCTGGGACCCGGCGATCCGCGGCATCTACGCGCTTCCGGCCGAGCTTCAGCTGGGCGACGTGCTGTCTGCCGTGGCGCTGTCGCTGGGGCTGTCGTTCGTGGTTACGATCTTCCCCGCTCGCCGTGCCGCGCGGCTCAACCCCGTCGAGGCGCTGCGCTATGAGTGATCCCGTCCTGCGCCTGACCGGCATCGAGAAGGTCTACAACCCGGGCGCCCCGAACGAGGTGCACGTTCTGCGCGGCGCCGACCTGTCGCTGGTGCCCGGAGAGGTGGTGGCGATGGTGGCGCCCTCGGGTGCTGGCAAGTCGACGCTGCTGCACATCGCAGGGCTTCTGGACAAGCCCGATGCCGGCCGGGTCGAGATCGGCGGCGAGGACGTGGGCGCGCTGCCCGACAGGCGCCGCACCGCGATCCGCCGCGGCGCGCTGGGCTTCGTCTACCAGTTCCACCACCTGCTGCCCGAGTTCAGCGCGCTGGAAAACGTCACCCTGCCGCAGCTGGCCAACGGCACGCCGCGGCGACAGGCCGAGGAACGCGCGATGGGCTTGCTCGGCTCGGTCGGCGTGGCCGAGCGTGCGCATCACCGCCCCGCCGCGCTGTCGGGGGGCGAGCAGCAGCGCGTCGCCTTCTGTCGCGCCATGGCCAACGCGCCGCGCGTCCTGCTGGCGGACGAGCCCACCGGCAACCTCGACCCCGAGACGTCGGACCGGGTGTTCGACGCGCTGATGCGGCTGGTGCGCGACACGGGCCTTTCGGCGCTGATCGCCACGCACAACCTCGAACTGGCCGCGCGCATGGATCGCCGGGTCCGCATGGAGTCGGGCCGTCTGGTCGCCATCGACTGACGCCTGCAGGCGCCCTTCGCCTATTGCCAAAGACGCATGGGTACCGGGCCGCGGGCGCCGCCGTGCGCGGTGCTGCGCAGTTCGGCCAGGCAGGCCAGCCCGATCTCGTCGGCGATGGCGCGGGCGCAGGCGACGAAGCCCTCGTCGTCTGAAGGCTCGGGCAACTCGCGCCAGTCGACACCGTGCATCGGGCGCTGCGCCGCGCGGCGGCGCGCCAGCTCGGTGCCCGCGAAGGCGAAGACCGGGACGGCGATCAGTTCGCGCCGCGCGGTGACGCATTCCCAAAGTCGGGTCCGCGCCCAGTCGTCGAACGGGTCGGCCAGCATCACCGCGTCTGGGATCGCGCTGGGCCGGCAGCGCAGCAAGGCGCCGCCCGCATCCACGATGCAGCGGAACCGCCACAACCGGATGTCCGGTAACTCGTCGGCGAGCGTCTCGCTGATCGCGGCACATCTCGCCTGGTCCCGTCCCACGAGGAACAGGTTGGTTTGTCTGGTTTTGTTCACTGCTCGAGCGCCTTCTTTGCGCCTTGGTTTTATGGCCCCAGTGATGCACCCGAACCCGATAACAAACCATTAAGCGGCGCCCGTCGATCTGCGCTGCGCCGCGGCATCCCCGCGGGGGCGGCACGATCCCGCGCGTGGGCGGCCGGACCATTGGCGGGCTGCAACAAGTCGCCGCCGGACCACCGCCCGACCGATGAAACGTCTTGCGCGGGCCGCGAGACCGCGCCACCACGGAGGGGCGAAAGACTTGGAAAGGACCGGACCATGCGCGCGACCTGGATCATCATCGGCGCGGTTTTCGCGCTGGGCGCCTGCACCGAAGAGGAAATGCCCGGACCGCAGGACGGCCGCGCACTCTACATGCAGAACTGCGCCGCGTGCCACGGGGCCGACGCCACCGGCAACGGCCCGGCGGCCGCGGGCCTAGACCCCAGACCGGCAGACCTGACGCAGATCGCCGCGCGCAACGGCGGCACCATGCCGCGCGCAGAGGTCATGTCGATGATCGACGGCTATGCCCGGGGCACGGTGCCGCACGGCATGCCGGCCTTCGGCGAACTGCTCGAGGGCGATCTCGTGCCCTTCGATTCGGGCGACGGCCGGCAGACACCCACGCCGCGCAAGCTGGTGGCGCTGCTGGAATACCTCGAATCGGTGCAGGCGACCGAATAGCCGCCGCCTCAGGCGGCGACCGCCCGCCGCGCCATGTCCCAGTAGACGCCGGCGACCTCGTCCGCCGACAGCCGCCCACCGGGGCGGTACCACGTGGTCACCCCGGTCAGCATCGCGATCAGCCCCAGCGTCGCGATCTTGGTGTCTGCCATGTCGAACACGCCCTCGGCACGGCCGGCGCGCAGGATGTCCTCGAGCGCGTCCTCGTAGGTGCGGCGCAGCCCCTCGATCACCTGGAAATGCGCGGGCTCGAGGTTGCGCAGCTCCATGTACGAGATGAACACCGCGTCGGGCCGGTTCAGGTGGAACGCGATGTGGAAGCGCACGAACCGCTCCAGCCGGGCCAGCGCGGGGCCCGTCCGCTGCGCGGCGTCCAGCGCGCCCAGCAGGTCGGTCATGTGCCCTTCGAGTAGCGAGAACAGCAGCGACTGCTTGTCCGGCGTGTAGTTGTAGAGCGCGCCGGCCTGCACGCCGACCTCGGCCGCGATGCGCCGCATCGACACGGCGGCGTAGCCGTGGCGCGCGAACAGCTTCAGCGCGGCCTCGCGCACCCGCGGGCCGGTGATGTCCGAGTGGCTGCCCTGCGTCCTTGCCATGGCGTCAGGATAACTGAACGATCGTTCAGATCAAGCGCGCCGCTTGCCGTGGCGCCGCCCTTGCGGCACAACCGCATGATGACGCGCGCCGCCCTCCTGCTGCTCTGCCTGACGCTGTGGTCCTGCACCCAGTTCCCCGAGCTCGACGCCGCGCAGGACCCCGCTGTCGCCCGCGCGCCCTACCCGGAATTCCTGCCGATCGAGGTGCTGACTGCCGATGTGCCCGCCCGGATCGAGCACGGCGAGGCGGCGGCGATCGAGGCGCGGGCCGAGCGCCTTCAGGACCGAGTCTCGGGTGCCGGTCCCGTCACAGGCACCGAGGTCGACGCGGAAAGGCTGGCCCGTTTGCGCGAACGGGCCGAGGCGCTGCGCAACCGCTGAGGCGCCACCGCCGGTCCCGCACCGGGCGCGAGGCGTTGCACCTTGCCGCACTTGGGGATAACGGAAAGCGCGTCCACCCCTGCCGAAGGAGCCCCGCCCCATGTCCAACCCTCCCCTGCGTCTCGGCATCGCCGGGCTCGGCACGGTCGGCGCCGGCGTCGTCAAGATCGTCCGCCAGAAGGCCGCCCTCCTGGCCGAGCGCACCGGGCGCGAGATCGTCATCTCGGCCGTCTCGGCGCGCAACCGCGACAAGGACCGCGGCGTGCCGATGGGCGACTACGCGTGGGAGGACGACCCCGTGACGCTGGCGACGCGGGACGACGTGGACATCCTCGTCGAGCTGATGGGCGGCAGCGACGGCCCCGCCAAGGCCGCGACCGAGGCGGCGATCCGCGCGGGCAAGGACGTGGTGACCGCGAACAAGGCGATGCTGGCGCATAACGGCCAGGCGCTCGCGACGCTGGCCGAGGATGCCGGCGCCGTGCTGCGGTTCGAGGCTGCCGTCGCAGGGGGCATCCCGGTGGTGAAGGCCCTGACCGAGGGGCTGGCCGGCAACGAGATCACACGCGTGATGGGCGTTATGAACGGCACCTGCAACTACATCCTGACCCGGATGGAGGATGGCGGCCTGACCTACGACGCGGCCTTCGCCGAGGCCGACGCGCTGGGCTATCTCGAGGCTGACCCGGAATTGGACGTGGGCGGCATCGACGCCGGCCACAAGCTGTCGATCCTGTCGGCGATCGCCTTCGGCTGCCAGGTCGATTTCGGCTCGGTCGAACTGGAGGGTATCGGCGCGGTCAGCATCGACGACATCCGCCAAGCCGCCGACATGGGCTACAAGATCAAGCTGCTGGGCGTGGCGCGCATGACCGGCCGCGGGCTCGAGCAGTCGATGGCGCCGTGCCTCGTGCCCGCGACCTCGCCGCTGGGGCAGCTGCAGGGCGGCACGAACATGGTGGTGATCGAGGGCGACCAGGTCGGCCAGATCGTGCTGCGCGGCGCAGGCGCGGGCGAGGGTCCGACCGCCAGCGCGGTGATCGGCGACGTCATGGACATCGCGCGCGGGTTGCGCATCTCGACCTTCGGCCAGCCCGCCGCGCGGCTGCAACAGGCACGCCCCGCCAAGGTGGCGACGCCCGCGTCCTATTACCTGCGCCTCGCGCTGCTGGACAAGCCGGGCGCGCTGGCCAAGGTCGCGACAGCGCTGGGCGACGCGGGCGTATCGATCAACCGGATGCGTCAGTACGACCACGTCACCGACACCGCGCCCGTGCTGATCGTCACGCACAAGACCACGCGCGCCGCGCTCGACGCCTCGATCGATGCGATGATGGAGACCGGCGTGGTCGCCCGCCCGCCCGTCGTGCTGCGGATCGAGGAGGTCTGAAAACCGCGCGCCGGCGCCTCCGGCGCCGGCCTTTGGCGCCACCAGCCTTGCCCTGCGCAGCCTGCGCGGGATAGACCGAACCGAACCGATTGCGAGGACGCCCCATGAGTACCCCCACCGATTTCAACGACCGCATGCTGTCCCTGGGCCTGGCCCGCGTGGCCGAACAAGCCGCAATCGCCAGCGCCGACTGGATCGGGCGGGGGGACGAGAAATCCGCCGACCAGGCCGCGGTCAACGCGATGCGCGAGCAGCTCAACAAGCTCGACATCAAGGGCACCGTCGTCATCGGCGAGGGCGAGCGTGACGAGGCGCCGATGCTCTATATCGGCGAGGAGGTGGGCAGCGGCAACGGCCCCGGCGTGGACATCGCGCTCGACCCGCTGGAAGGCACCACGCTCACTGCCAAGGACATGCCCAACGCGCTGACCGTCATCGCGATGGGGCCGCGCGGCTCGATGCTGCACGCGCCCGACGTCTACATGGAAAAGCTGGCCATCGGGCCGGGCTACCCGCAGGACGTGGTCACGCTCGACATGGCGCCGGCCGAACGCGTCGCGGCGCTGGCCAAGGCCCGCGGAGCGGCACCGCGCGACATCACGGTCTGCATCCTCGAACGTCCGCGCCACGAATCCATGATCGCGGAGGTGCGCGAGACCGGTGCCTCGATCCGGCTGATCACCGACGGCGACGTGGCCGGCGTGATGCATTGCGCCGACCCGCAGGTGACCGGCATCGACATGTACATGGGCTCGGGCGGCGCGCCAGAGGGCGTGCTGGCGGCCGCCGCGCTGAAATGCATGGGCGGGCAGATCTACGGCCGCCTGCTGTTCCGCAACGACGACGAGAAGGGCCGCGCCGCCAAGGCCGGCATCACCGATCTCGACAAGATCTACACCCGCGACGACATGGTCACCGACTACGTCATCTTCGCTGCCACCGGCGTGACCAGCGGCTCGCTGCTGCCGGGCATCAAGCGCGAGGTCGGCTGGCTGACGACGGAGACGCTGCTCATGCGCTCGAAGACCGGCTCGGTCCGCCGCATGAGCTATCGCAACCCGGTCAAGATCTGAACGGACGCACGGAAGGGCAGGACGGTTTGGGCTATCTCGGCGTCGCCAAAAGCCTGAGCGGCCGGCGCTGGGTCGGCCCCTCGGCCGAGGTCGAGCGGCAGGCCGAGGCACTGCGCCAGCGCGGCGGATACGCGCCGGGGCTGGCGATGGTGCTGTCGCGCCTCGGCGTGCTGCCCGACCTGGCCGAGACCTACCTGAACCCGCGCCTGCGCGACCTGCTGCCCGATCCGCGCAGCCTGCGCGACATGGAGACCGCCGCCGCGCGCTTCCTGCAGGCGGTGGATCGCAACGAGCGCATCGCGATCTTCGCCGATTACGACGTGGACGGCGGCGCCTCGGCGGCGCTGCTGATCGACTGGCTGCACAGAATGGGCCGGCAGGCGACGCTGTATATCCCCGACCGCATCGACGAGGGCTACGGCCCGAACGAGCCGGCCATGGCCGAGCTTGCCCGCGCGCACGACCTGATCGTCTGCGTCGATTGCGGCACGCTCTCGCACGGGCCCATCGCCGCCGCCAGGGGCGCCGACGTGGTCGTGCTCGACCACCATCTGGGCGGCGAGACGCTGCCCGAATGCGTCGCCGTGGTGAACCCCAACCGCCAGGACGAAGACGGCGCGCTCGCACACCTCTGCGCCGCGACGGTGGTCTTCCTGATGCTGGTCGAGGTCGGCCGCCAGCTGCGCGAAAGCGGCCGTTCGGGCCCCGACCTGATGACAATGCTCGACCTCGTTGCGCTGGCGACAGTGGCCGACGTGGCGCCGCTGAAGGGCGTGAACCGTGCGCTGGTCCAGCAGGGTCTGAAGGTCATGGCGCGCCGCGACCGACCCGGCCTGGTGGCGCTGAGCGATTGCGCCCGTTTGGATACCGCGCCGGCGGCCTACCACCTGGGCTACGTCCTAGGCCCACGCGTGAACGCCGGCGGCCGCGTCGGCCGCGCCGATCTGGGCGCGCGCCTGCTCGCCTGCCGCAATCCGCACGAGGCGCAGGCCATGGCGGAACGGCTGGAACAGCTCAACGCCGAGCGTCGCGAGATCGAGGGCGCGGTGCGCGCCGCCGCCCTTGCGCAGGCCGAGGAACGGGGCCTCGACGCGCCGCTCGTCTGGGCCGCGGGCGAGGGCTGGCACCCCGGCGTCGTCGGCATCGTCGCCGCGCGCCTCAAGGAGATGACCAACCGCCCCGCCATCGTGATCGGCCTGGACGGGGCCGAGGGCAAGGGCTCGGGCCGATCCGTCGCTGGCGTCGACCTGGGCGCCAGCATCCAGAAGCTTGCCGCCGAAGGTCTGCTGATAAAGGGCGGAGGGCACCGCATGGCCGCGGGCCTGACCGTGGCGCGCGACCGGATGGAAGAGGCGATGGAGCGGCTGTCCGAGCTCCTCGGCCGTCAGGGTGCGGGCGAGGGCGGCGCCGCCGATCTCCGCCTCGACGGCATGCTGATGGCCGGCGCCGCGCAGATCGACCTGGTCGAGGCGCTCGAGCGCGCCGGCCCGTTCGGCCAGGGCGCGCCGGCCCCGCGTTTCGCCTTCACCGACCTGCGCATCGCCTATGCCAAGGTGGTCGGCCAGGGCCACCTGAAGGTCACCGCCGACGACGGCACGGGCGGGCGACTCGACGCCATCTGCTTCGGCGCGATGGACGGCCCGATGGGCGCCGCGGTGATGAATCACGGCGGCGCGCGCTTCCACCTCGCCGGCAAGCTCGACATCAACGAGTGGAACGGTCGCCGCACCGTCCAGCTGTGCATCGACGACGTGGCAAAGTGCCCGTAACGCATTGAAAATCATGCGCCTATCCGGGCACAGCTTTTCGTTGGGGCAAGCGATGGAAATTCAGGATTTTTCGCTTGCAAGCCCGATGCGTATTTTCTAGAAGGCCCTCACTGACGGTTTGGCCCGTTCGTCTATCGGTTAGGACGCCAGGTTTTCAACCTGGAAAGAGGGGT